>JAIBJH010000185.1 GCA_020029455.1 Hyphomicrobiales bacterium | reverse complement strand
CACATTTTATCACTCCGGCGGGCTCTCCTGCGCCATTGCCACCCATATCGCCCTCGAGGAATCAGGCGCCGACTACAAGTCGGTGAGGCTTGATCTCACGGCGGGCGATCAGCGCAAGCCGGAATATTTGAAGATCAACCCGAAGGGCCGCGTGCCCGTGCTGGTGACGGACAATGGCATCCTGACGGAAAACGTCGCACTACTGCTTTACATCGCGCAGACTCATCCCAGGGCCAACCTCGCGCCGAGCGATCCTTACGAACTGGCAAAGATGCAAGCGTTCAATGCCTACATGGCCTCGACCGTCCATGTGAACCATGCCCACAAGTTCCGCGGCTATCGCTGGGCCGATGATGCCGCGGCGCAGGAATCTATGAAGGCCAAGGTGGCGCAGAATATGACCGACTGCGCCGCCATCATCGAGAATGAATATTTCGAGGGGCCATGGGTGCTAGGCAAGCAGTTCACCGTGTCGGACCCCTATCTCTACATCATCTCGACCTGGATGCCGGGCGATGGCGTAGACATGTCGAAGTTCCCGAAAATCTCCGCCCACAAGGCCGCCATGGACCAGCGCCCCGCCGTGCAAAAGGTGATGGCGAATTATCCGAAGTAGAGCGTCATCCTGGCGAAAGCCGGGAACCATTGAAGCATTTCAGTAGTGGAACCGATTCAAGGGATCCCGTGTCACGCTTCGCTTGCACGGGATGACGGTTAAGCGCTACTTCATCCTCAGCAGCATCTTCTGCAGCCTTGCTTTCTGCACCTCATCAGAAACAGCAATCGCCGCGACAATATCCTCGCGCGCGCCCAGAAAATTACCGACCTTCATGCGGTAAGTGGCGCGCACGATAAAAACTTCCGGCAGTGTTGGCGAAACCGCAACCGCCTGATCAAAATCCGTGAGCGCCGAACCCACATCGTTGAGCAGGAACTTTGCTTCCCCGCGCCGCGCAAAGGCAAGGCCAAACTGCGGATCGCCAATCACCGCGATGGTGAAATCGGCAACCGCATTGTCCGGTTCGCCGATCTTCGTCAGCACGCGCCCGCGCTCATAGGCCGCCTGCACATGGGAAGGATCAGCCGCGAGCGCCGCATCAAAGGCCGACATGGCTGCCACGATGTCCATGGCCTTCAGCGCCTCACGGCCCCGCACCACCAGATCATCGGCGGGCGCCGCAATTGCAGGCGTACAAAGCAGTGCCAGGATGATCAGCGTTCTGAGCACGGCTAGTTCCCCGCGAGGAAATCCCTCACAGCTTGCGAATAGCCGGCGGGGTCCTGCAACATGGCAAAGTGGCTGGCGTCCTTGAGAATGATGAGCTTGGCGCCGGGAATGGCACTTGCCATGTAGTCCGTGTGAGCACGGGTGATGGCCTCGTCATGATCGCCCAGCACAATCGCCGTCGGCAGCTTGATGGTGGCAAGCTGCTCCTTCGTCCAGGCCGGTTCCGTCGCCCACATCTTGCTGATCTGCTCGACGAAAGCATCATACTGGTCGGGCGTCTTGGACATCTGCTTATAGGCATCGCCCATCCACGCAATGTAGTTGTTGAAGGTGGCATTGTTCATCACATTGGGATCGACGCCATCGACCGTCACATTGGCGGCTTGTGCAAAGAGCTTTGTCAGCCGCTCCGGATGGGTGAGCGCGATGTCAATGCCGATGATGCCGCCGTCGCTCCAGCCCACCAGCGCTGCCTTGTCGATCTTGAGTGTGTCGAGAAGCGCCAGATAGTCGGATGCCATCAGATCATAGCCATAGGGCTGTTCATTGCGGGTCGAGCGGCCATGGCCGCGGCTGTCGGCGATGATCACCAGATTGGTTTTGGCGAAGTCCGCCACCTGGTTCGCCCAGATGTCGCCATTGCCAAGCCCGCCATGGACGAAGAGGATGGGATCACCCTTGCCATAGGTGGCGTAGTACATCTCGATGCCATTGACCTTGGCATAGCCAGATTCATTTGCAGCAGGCATGGCCGGCGGCTTGGGCAATGTGAGCCAGCGATCTTCGGCGAGCGCGGCGGCGGCAAACCCCAGAAGCGCAAATGAAATGGCAATGATGAATTTCGCAAAACGCATGACGCAATCCTCCCTTTGGATCCCCGCACAGTAACAAGGATCGGCGCGCCGAAGAAGGCCTGTCGGGCAAGCTCTCCAGTCACCTCATGGCACAGATGCGTTTACCTCAATTGACCGATGCAAGCGAAGCAGGCAAGTCCCCTGCCAGGATGACTTCCCCCTCTTCAACGATGAAGGCCTACATCGCCCTATTGGTGACGGTGGTGATCTGGGGTTTTGCGCCAGCCCTCATTCGCTCCTTCTCTCTCGCCGCCGGCCCGCACGAGTCCATCTTCATCCGGCTGACATCGGTGGCGCTCATCTGTCTGCCGCTCCTTTTCATTGTTGGCTGGAAGATCGAGCGCAAGGATTGGCTGCGCTTTCTCATCACTGCCTGGATCGGCATCTTCGGTTATTTTCTCGGCTCCATCTACGGCTTCACCTACATTACGACAGGCCCCGGCGGCCTCTTGATGGCAACCCAACCCCTGATGATCGCTGGACTTGCCGCCGCCATAGGCACCGACAGGTTGTCCGCCCCTATTCTCTTCGGCTTTGCCCTGGCCTTTGCCGGAACGCTCTATCTGTTGAGCGGTGATCTCGCGATCGGAGGCACCAATCCCGTCTTCGGCGCACTCTGCATCCTTGCCTGCGGGGCCGCCTTTGCCTTGAGCGTTGTTCTCTCGCGGCCGCTGGTTCAGTCCTATGGTTCGCTTCGTGTCACGATGATCAATCTCACGCTGCTTGGCATTCCGGCGTTGCTGTTTTACCGGGGCCAAGCATGGGACGTGATTGCTAATCTCGATGCCGAGGCCTGGTTCGCTCTCTTCTATCTTGGCCCGCTGGGCACGATCTTCGCCTCGGTGCTGTGGAACGATGCGGTGGGCAAGCTGCCGCCCACAACAGTGGGTGGCTCACTCTATGTCATTCCCATTCTCTCGGCCATTGGCGGCTTCCTCATCCTGGGCGAACCCGTTACCCAACACACAATCGTTGCGGGCGTCATCATCCTCGCAGGCGTTGCCGCGGCGGAATACGGCAAGGTCTTGGTCGCCAGGTTCCAAGTGTAGCGATTGTATGCGTTTCAAGACTGCATGATGGCCATGCCAATTGGCTGGCTTATCGCCTTATCGATCCAAGCTCGTTCTGCTAGAAGAAGATATGGTGGACTTTAATTCTCTCCATGGGCTGGCCTGACCAGCCCACCCAGACTGGTTCGGCGGGTCAAGCCCGCCGATGGAGAGTTTGAGTATCGGCGACAACAGACATTTCGAAGGTCTAAAAATGGCAATGGCCACATCAAACAATACCAAAGCTCTCCCCTGGTACTACCTGCCGACAATCGTGCTCGTCGCGGGCTGCCTTGTCGCCATCACCAATTTTGGCGTGCGCTCCACCTTCGGGCAGTTCACCGTTCCAATCTCGGAAGCGAACATCTGGCCACGCGAAATCTATTCCTTCGCCATGGCATTGCAGAACCTGCTCTGGGGCATTGCAACGCCACTCGCTGGCGCACTGGCTGACCGCTATGGCTCGGCCCGCGTGTTGATGGCAGGCGCATTGTTCTACTGTGCCGGAACGCTGATCATGGCCTTCACCGGCAATCCGCTCGTCTTTCATTTTGGCGGCGGCATCCTGGTCGGCATCGGCATTGCCCTCTCCTCCTTCGGCATCGTTATGGCGGCGCTGGGCCGCATCGTGCCGCCTGAAAAGCGCTCCTGGGCCTTTGGCCTTGCCACCGCATCAGGCTCGCTCGGGCAGTTCATCTTCAACCCAATCGCAGCAGGTTTGATCTCGGCCTATGGTTGGCAACAGGCCCTCATCATTCTGGCCTTCTCGACCCTCATCATCATTCCCTTCGCCATGCCGCTCATGGTGCAGAACAGCAGTGGCAGCTCAAAGGTTGCAGGCGAAACGGACCTCTCCATGCGCGAGGCCATCGCCAAGGCCTTCGGCCACCGCTCATACAATCTCTTGGTGGCGGGCTTCTTTGTCTGCGGCTTCCAGATCGCTTTCGTGACTGTGCATCTGCCGCCTTACCTCGCCGAACACGGCATCAGCCGCGAAATGGCGGGCCTCGCCATGGCCTTGATCGGCCTCTTCAATGTCATCGGCGCCTACTCTGCGGGCATCATCGGCGGCAAGCGCGGCAAGCGCATTCCGCTGAGCCTCATCTATCTGTTGCGCTCCATCGCGGTGACGGCCTTTATTCTGCTTCCGATCACGCCGCTGACGACAGTCATCTTTGCAAGTGTTCTGGGTCTCCTTTGGCTCTCGACAGTGCCCTTCACCATGGGCCTCGTGACCGTGATGTTCGGCACCCGCTACATGGCAACGCTCTATGGCTTTGCCTTCCTCAGCCACCAGATCGGCTCGTTCTTGGGGGTCTGGCTGGGTGGGCGCCTCTATGACCAGTTCGGCAGCTATGATCCCGTCTGGTGGATGGGCGTGGCGCTCGGCGTCTTTGCTTTCCTTGTCCACCTGCCAATCCGGGAGAAGCCCGCCGAGTCTTTCGCCGCGGCATGATTGCCCGCCCACACCGCTTCGCGTTTCGGTTCTTCGCAGCGGTGATCATCCTTTGGCTTGTCGCCATGTTCGCGCTGATGCGCGCATCCGTTCTGCCCGCTGACGCCACGGGCACCATGCTCGCCGTCTTCGATCCATCAACTACACATGATGATGCCTTTGCCGCCATCACCCGCGCCGGTGCAAAGCCCATCCGCAAGACGGCTTTCGGATTCATCTGGGTTGTAGACGGCACGGCGGGGAACCTGACACGCGAGGGAGCGATCGGTGCCTACCGCGACCTGCCCATCAGCCCGGAACTTGCAGGATGTGTCGCCGTGGCAGACAGGAAAGTGTCAGAGCTGTTCAGTCCTTAAGCCTTCTTTCAGAAAATTGGCGAACACTCTTTTGCCAGTATGCGTTTCCATTCTTCGCGGCGGGAGAAAAGGCATGACTGGCAGTGTTCTGGAAAGGCAACTTCTGGGCTGGAGCCTGACAACGGCGGAAATACTTTATCGCATGCCGGATCATCGCCACATCTTGCAGAGCTTCGTCTGGCAGGACTATGACCATGCACCAAAATTCCCGCGTCTCACCCAGTTCCTCGACTATTGGGAGCGCAATCTCGAAGGTCCCCTGCACAGCGTGCGCATCGCCCATGCCTCGATCATTGGCCCGCAGGAATTCCGCCACGTGAATGCCGAGTGGCGGCTGCATTAACCTCCGGCGGCACTTGGCCTAGGGCTCCAAACCTTCCGGCTTTCCAACCGCGACAACCAACAGCTTATCGGGATCAATGAGTTTCGTGATCACCCGCCGCACATCGTCCAGCGTGACCTTGTCGATCAACGCACCAAGCGATGCCACGTAGTTGCTGCCGAAGCCTGATATGCGCTGATCAAGAAGCACATCGGCCATGCTACTTCCGGAATCAAAGCCGAGCGCAAACTGCCCCTTGAGCAATGCCTTTGCCTGGCTAAATTGCTGTTCGCGGCCGTGCTCAGGCGTCCGATCAGGAAATGCGCGCGGACATAGTCCCGCTGCTCGAAGGAAACGCCGTAGCTCATGCCGTGTTGCTCGCGGATCAAGTCATTCAGGGCAATATCGACGATTTGCACGGCAACGCTGGTCGCCTGGTAATCAGGGTCACTTTCCGGCAATCCCTGCATCCTGAACTGAATAAGTGTCTGCGCCGTATCGGCGGGTATGATCTTCAACTGCGGCCCGACGGCCGTGCTGGAAACTGATTGCGGTAATGCCGGCACCCCTTCCGGCAATGTGCCAAACAACTGGTCAAGATAGCCCTTGGCCTGCTCTTCATTCATATCGCCAACAACCACCACCTTGAGCCTGCTGCGTACAAAGATGCGCTGTTGTGCCTCGGTCAATTGCTGCCGCCCAACTTGCGGCAGGCCTTGCAGCGCCATCGTGGCGGCTTCCACATAGGGATGGTCAGGCAAGGCCAATGCCAGAGAGGCACGCCCCACAGTGGAATCCGGGCTTTGCTGCCTCGCTTGCTCAGAACTCAAATAGAAGTCGCGCTCCCTTTCAACCGCATCCTCGGGAAACCGTGCCTCAGTCAGCGCCAACTGCGTCAGCTCCGCCGCTTCCGCTTGATACTGAATAGGTGCACTCAAGTAGCCGTAGAAATTGTCAAATCCGTAGTTGAAGGCGATTGACATCCCATGGTCATCGATTTGCCGGCGGAATGTCTCGCCGTCATAGGATCCGGCGCCCTCATCCATCATGCCGGACAAGAGCATGGCTGTTCCTTCAAAACCCTTTTCATCGCTCGCACTGCCACCCGCGAAAGCAAATCGCACATGAACGAGCGGCGCCACATGCCGCTCCACGAACCAGGCCTCGATGCCCGAGGCGCTTGTGATCTCCTTGACGTCAAGCGCAAATGCATTGCTAACGGCGCAAACAAAAAAGACGATTGCAGCGAGCAGCCGGATCATGGGGTTGCTCCGGCATCGCGGAAGAGAATGCTTGTGACGCTGCGTTCAACCGAAATGTTTCGCGCCATCGACCTCCGAACATCATCCGGTGTCAAGGA
>JAIBJH010000184.1 GCA_020029455.1 Hyphomicrobiales bacterium | reverse complement strand
GGCCTCATTGAAGGCACCTTCAAGACGTGCCCCCATTGCGAAGGCCGCGGCATGGTGCGTTCCATCGCCTCCTGTTCACTCGGCGTCATCCGCGCCATCGAGGACTGGCTGTTGAAGCGCGCCGAAAATCTCACGGTTACCTGTGCCCGTGACGTGGCCTTCTATCTGCTCAACGAAAAGCGCGACAGCCTGCTGGTCCTTGAGCAGACCTATGGCGTCACCATTTTTGTGGAGCCGGCCCTCGGCGACATGAAGGGCACGCAGCACTCAATCGAGCGCGCCCATGACCGGCAGGTGACACCCCGCCGCGTGGTGGCGGCTGCAGCACCTGTGCGCATCGATTCTGCCTTTGGCGAAGAGGCCGAAGAAGAGCCGGTTGCCGAAGAGGCCGATGCCGAATCTCCGGCTGAGGCGGAAGGCGCAGACGAGTCGAGTGAAGACAGCGATGAAGCGCGCGATGGCGGCCGTGGCCGCCGCCGCCGCCGCGGCCGCCGTGGCGGACGTAAAGGTGTTCTTGAGCGCGAGACCGCTGGAGCCGCTACAACTGAGGATGATGAGGCCTCGCCTGCCGAAGATGACACAGCCGATCGGCAAACCGCAGAACCAGACATTGCTGAACAGGATGATGGTGAAACGGTGCGCGATGTCGAAGGCGCCCGGCCAGAGGGTGAAAGCTCCGAGGAGAGTGAAGGCCGCCGTCGTGGCCGCCGTGACCGCTTTGGCCGCAACCGTGGCCGCCGCAGCGAACGCAACGGCAGGCCCGAGCGTGAGCCGCGCAACGGTTCCGGCGAACATCGCGAGGCCGGCGACAGGCCGGAAGGGGAAGGAAGACGCGAGCACCGCCGCGAGCGCGGCGGCCCGCAGCTGAACACCACCCCGCGCGAGCCTCAGGTGCAGATCATCATTCCCGATGTGATCCCCGATCCGGAACCGCGCAAGTGGCAGCCCCCGGCCCCGACCATCCAGGCCGAACCTTCCGAGAAGAAGGGCGGCTGGTGGAGCAAGCGAAAGTAACTGACGCCATTTTTGGCTGACCTCCCGGCGTGGGTTTTTCAACCGCGCTGGGGGTGGCTTGCAGATTCGCGATTCTCGGAGCAACATGGCTGAGGGGGCTTGGAACTAGCGGGCCGAGTCATGAAAATCGCATCAATTGGAGCAGTTGCCCTTTTTCTGGGATTGGGCGCTCTCAGTTCCGCAGCGCAAGCCTGCCCCAATGAAGGCTTGGTGCTGAGCGCCGGCAGGGCTTTCACCGTTGCCGCCAAGTCAGGCTCGCCTGGAGCCTTCCTCAACGCCGCCAGCCGCCACGCCGACATGCGCTCGATCGCTCTTTTCGCCCTCGGCCCCCACCGCAAAAAGCTCTCGAAATCTCAGGAAGGCGAATATTTGCGCCTCGCCCATACCTTCATGGGCCGCTTCATGGCCAAATACGCCGACCGCTTCAGGGTAGACGGGCTCAAGGTCGTCTCCTGCTCCGGCGGCACCATCACGGCAACCGCCAATGGCGGGCGCAAGCTCATGTTCCGCGTCGATGGCGGGCGTCTGAAAGATGTGAACGTTTCCTCCGTCTGGCTCGCGGGCCAGATGCGCTCGACTTTTGTGGGCGTCATCAACCGCAACAACGGGAGTATCGAAGCGCTGATGGAGTATCTGCGCTGATAGCGCCACTACGCGCGGATGGCGATGATGAACAATCTCGGAAAGCGGAACAGCACCCGGCCATCGCGTGCCAATGGATAGTGTTCTGTAAGCCGCTCAACATAGCTTCCCAGAAATTCGCGCCGCTCAGTTTCCGCAAGAGGATCAAGAAACGGCTTGAGTCCTGTCGTCGATAACATTTTCGCAATCGCCTCATGATTTTCAAGCGCGTGAACAAAGGTAGTGCGCCAGATCTGGAAATGCTGCGAAAGCGGAGCGAGCAAATCGTGGTAATGCAATTCATCACCGAGCCCGCGCCTTGCTTCCCCCGCCGCGGACAGCCTGCCGCGCCAAGAGCCGGAATTCGCAACCTCACGCATGATGCGATGACTGGGCTCGTCGAGATTGTCCGGCATCTGCAGTGCGAACACTGCACCATTCTTGAGTGACTGAAGAATGCGCTTCATCACGTGATCCCGATCCGGCAGCCACTGGAACAGCGCATTGGAGAACACAAGATCGGTTTCAGGTGACGGTGACCAGCCCGCAACCTCGGCCTCCGTGAATGTTGCGGAGGGAACGGCCTGCCGCGCCGCTGCGATCATCGCAGGCGAACTGTCTATGCCGGTGAGCTTGGCCGCCGCAAAAGCATGCCGCAACAATGCCGCCGAATTGCCCGGCCCACACCCAAGATCAGTGATGTTCTTTGGCGATCGATTCGGCAGCCGCGCAATGAGATCCATGGCAGGCTGTGCTCGTTCGGCCGCAAAGCCCAGATAGTCCTTGGGGTTCCAGTCGCTCATGGGGACTCATGTACCAGAATGGGCGCTGTTGTTAAGGAACTCTTAACGCAACGTTGGTTAGTCAATGCTCACGGAGTGAAGGCATCATGATGATTGACAGGCTCCTCGTTGAACTTGGCCGCCCACCAGCAAAGGATGGGGCCGCCAAGGGCCAATTGCAGCTCGCCACCACCATCCTGCTCTACTCGGTGCTACCGGCCGACTATGTCATCCACCATACCGAGATTTCGAGCCTGGTCGACGAGTTGAAGAAACTGTTCAACCTGCCGCGCGGCAAGACGAACAGGCTGATCAGCCGCGCCACCGTGGCCCATCAATCCGACTCGGCGATTCTTGCCTGCGCCACATTGCTCAAACTCAAGACCGATATGAGCTTCCGGCAGGATGTGCTGGCCGCCGCCATCCGCATCAGCCTCGCCGACGGCATGAGCCACCATTTCGAGATTCACCTGATCGAAAGGCTGGCACGCCTTCTCAAAGTCTCGCCAGCGGGCGAACGCCGCGCCGCTTGAGCTAAATTTTCGCATGCGCCATGCTGGGGCATGGTGAAACTTGATCCCTCCTGGCTTGAGCCCCTGCAGAAGGAATTCGACGCGCCCTACATGGCATCGCTACGGAACTTCCTTATGGCCGAGCGCGAGGCGGGGAAGCGCATCTTTCCCAAGGGCAGTGAGTGGTTCCACGCGCTGGATGCAACGCCGCTCGCTCAGGTGCGCGTCGTGATCATCGGCCAGGACCCTTACCATGGCGAGAGCCAGGCCCACGGCCTTTGCTTTTCGGTGCGCGATGGCGTGCAGCCTCCGCCTTCGCTTGTGAACATCTACAAGGAACTGAAGTCCGACCTTGGCATCAATCCTCCGCGCCACGGTCACCTGGAGAGCTGGGCCAAGCAGGGCGTGCTGCTGCTCAATGCGGTGCTGACGGTTGAGGCCGGCCGCGCTGCCTCGCACCAGGGCAAGGGCTGGGAGCAATTCACCGATGCCGTGATCCGCGAGGTGAATGCCCTGCCCCGGCCCGTGGTGTTCATCCTGTGGGGAAGCTACGCTCAAAAGAAAGCATCCTTCGTCGATACAACAAAGCACTGTGTCATCAAGTCGGCTCATCCCTCGCCGCTCTCGGCGCACAACGGCTTTTTCGGATCGAAACCCTTCTCCCGCGCCAACGCCTTTCTCGAGTCCCATGGCAAGAAACCCATCGACTGGCGTCTTCCGGAAAGTGCAGGTTGACCATGATCATCATTCAAGCCGCCATTTCCTATTTCGCAATCGTCTTCGTTGCGGGATTTGTGCTGGGAACAATCCGTACGCTGATAATCGCGCCGCAAACCGGCGAGCTTACGGCCGTCGCCATGGAATTGCCGCTCATGATCGCAATATCCTGGTGGGCTTGCGGCGTGGTGGTGCATCGCCTGAAACCTGCAAGTGAAGTGCCTTCGCGCCTCGCCATGGGCCTCATCGCCCTTGCCTTGCTGCTGGTGGCCGAAGTCGCGGTATCTCTGGGATTGGGACTGACGCTCAGGCAACACGTGGCGCTCTATGCGACTACCCCGGTACAGCTTGGCCTCTTCGGCCAGTTGCTCTTTGTCCTTTTTCCCCTGCTCCGGATGAAACCTTGAAGAAATATCTTATGCCCCTAGTTCTGGCGCTTCTGGCTGCGCCTCAAACTTTTGCCGCCGAAACCATTGTGGGCAGTTGGGCGCAATCCAAGGCCGAATGCAAAACCTCGCCTGTCACCATCAAGCCGATGGAAATACGGGGCGGCGATGTGTTCTGCTATTTCAACACTGTGAAGCGGACCGGCGATCTTGTGGAGTGGAAAGGCCATTGCTTTGCCGATGGCGGGACAAGGCGCCCCGAAACGGGCGAAGACGGCGAAGTGCGCGCATTTTACCGGGGTGGGAAACTGCAGATCGAGGGGCTGGGCTTTGCCTTTCCCGATCTCCTTCGCTGCAAGTGAATAAAATCAAACACTTATAAAATTCTTTCCTGCGTTGGGATTTTGTGCTTGACACCGCGCGGTGAAAAGGGCATATTCCGCTACATTCCACCAGTGGGTCACCACCTCCAGCAATAGTCTTGAGCCCATCATGAAGACGACGCTGGAAGGATTGGCAGGATCCCACCGGGACTTCCCAACCCACAAAACCCGACAAGGCCCTGCAAGGTCTTGAAATCTGGCGCGCGGATCACCAATTCTGTTGTACCTGCAAGTGGCAGTTGCCGATACGCAGGATGGTTCCTCCGCCGGATGCCGTGCAGGCCTGAGGAGGACAAAATGTTCCGCTTCATCCCAGGTGCAATTTTAAGACGGTTCGCCGTGGCGGCGCTGCTTCTCACCATCGCCAGCACTTGGGCAGGTGCCGCGCCCCTGCCGATGCTCATTCCTTGCGCTGACCGGGCGGAGGTTGTGGACATTCTGGGCAAGCAATATGGCGAGCACCGCCGTGGCCTTGGCCTCACACTTGGCGGCCAGCTCCTCGAAATCTTTGTGGCAAAGAACGGGCACTGGTCGGCATTGCTGTCCTACTCCGATGGCAAGACCTGCATGATCGCTGCCGGCGAGGGCTGGCTGGAAGAACCGATTGCTGCAGGCGAACAAAGCTGACCCGCATCAGTTGTGATATGAACCGGGCAATAGGGAGGATCGCATGACAGAACCCATCACCGGCGGCTGCTTCTGCAGGGGCGTGCGCTTTTCGCTTTCAGGCCCCATGAAGGCGATGGCCCACTGCCACTGCGAAAGCTGCCGCAAGGCGACGTCGTCTCCCTTCACCACCTGGTTCACGGTGCGGAAGGAGGACGTCACCTTCTCAGGTTTGACGCCTTCGGTCTACCACTCATCGCCGGGCGTAACGCGAACCTTCTGCCCGCGCTGCGGCTCGCCCCTTACATACGAAGCTACCGATCGTCCCGGTGACGTCGATCTCTATGCCGCAAGCCTCGATGATCACCACTCCTTCAAACCCATCAAGCATGTCTTCTGGTCGGAACATGTGCCGTGGGTGGAACTTGGGGACGATTTGCCGAAGGAGGGGTAGAGTACTGATGGTCTTCAGTTCTGCACCAACCCGCGCAAATCCTTTGTCAGACAGTAGAGGTGCATCGGATTGGAGAAACCGCCAGCAAAACCAAAACGCTGGTAAAAGGTTTTCACTGGTTCATCTTTTGCGTGAACGACAACGGCCCTCATGCCCGCAATATCTGCAACAGCGAGCGAGCGC
>JAIBJH010000183.1 GCA_020029455.1 Hyphomicrobiales bacterium | reverse complement strand
AAAGATCGTGACACTCCGCGTCGATAACCAGTTCCTCAAGGCAACGGCGCCATCTTCACTGGAACTCAAGATCGATGGCGCCGTCAAGTTCAGTTTCAATCCCAAAAAGTTGCATTTCTTTGACACTGTCAGCGGAGTGAGCCGGGCATGAGATTTGCGGGGCGCCGGGCCGTCGTTACGGGCGGCATGTCCGGGATCGGCGAAGCTGTCGCGCGGCGGCTTCTGTCCGAAGGCTGCAAGGTTGTGGTCTGGGATGTGACCGGCGGCATTAAAACCGACATTACTGATTATGCTTCGGTGGAGGCCGCCGTTGCCGAGACGATGAAGCAGATTGGCAGCATCGACATTCTGGTGAACAGTGCGGGCATCACCGGCCCCACGGTTCCCGTCAACGGCTTTCCGCTGGATGGCTGGGACAAGACCATTGCCGTCAATCTCAACGGCACTTTCTTCACCAACCGGGCGGTGTTGCCGCTGATGATCGCGCAGAACTATGGCCGCATCGTCAATGTCGCGTCGATTGCGGGCAAGGAAGGAAACCCCAACGCTTCGGCCTACTCCGCCTCCAAGGCGGCGGTCATTGGCTTCACCAAGTCGCTCGCCAAGGAAACGGCGCAGTACAACATCACCGCCAATTCGGTGACGCCGGCCGCGGTGCGCACGCCGATCTTCGACCAGATGCCGCAAAGCCACATCGATTTCATGCTGTCGCGCATCCCGAAGGGGCGCTTCGGAACGGTGGAGGAGAACGCCGCACTCATCTGCTTCCTGGCCAGCGAGGAATGCTCGTTCTCGACTGGCGCGGTGTTCGATATTTCCGGCGGCAGGGCGACGTACTGATCGCGCGCCTCACTTTTTGCGCAGGTTTTTTTCGACCGTGGCGAAGGCCTTCTGATAGACATTCTGCTCGGTGCGCGGGATCAGCACCAGATCATCCTGCGGGGATGCATCCCAATCGCCTGTCCACACGCCGAAGGTGGCGTTGTTGGCGGTGACGGGCCAAAGCCGCGGGCCTGAGACATAGTTGAGCCAGGGAATTTCACCTTGGGTGATGCGATAGGAGAAGGAGCGATCGAGGTCGCTCAGGTGCAGCAGTTCCTCATGCAGGCGGCCATTGCCGAAGTAGAAATCGCGGATGCCGGAGACCTTGTCGGAGCGCACGCCCTTCAGCATGTGCATTTTGGTGATCTCGTCGTGCCAGGCGCCCATGCCGGCGAAGTCGCGCATCACGCCCCACACCTTCTCGACCGGCGCCTTGATCACCCGTGAGGTCCAGACCTTGTTGGGGGCAAAGCCTTTCCAGCGCAGCGCGCCTTCCGGTTTCTCCGGTTTCTTCGCGGCGATGATCTTTGCAAGGTTCGCCCAATTGGCGGCGAAGACGTTCTTGGAAATCTCGCGCTCATACTTGCCTTCATCGCCGGGCGCTTCATCAAAGGTGGCATGCCATTCGGCAAAGGTTTCATCGCTGTGCGTCACGGGATAGAGGCGGAGCATGGCGATATAGTTCCGCACTGGAAACGCCGGCTTCTCGAAATTGTAGGTGAAAGTGTAGTTGGCATCATCAAGCGTCAGCAGGCGCTCACGGATATGGGTCCCGTCTTTCGTGTGGAATGAGCGCACGCAGCCCACCACATCGGAGTCGAGGCCACCTTCGATCTTGGATTTGGCAATGGCGGGCGCCCATTTGGGTAGCGCGTTGAAATCGCGCACCAGGCTCCAGACGGTCTCGACTGGCGCTTTCAAAATGATCGAGGCATAGGCGCGAGCCATTCAGGTATCTCCTATCATTTCGTCACCCCGACGGAAGTCGGGGTCCACTGCAATCGCATGTCAAACGGCCTAGTGGGTCCCGCTGGAGCCTGCCCCCGCGAAGGCGGGGGCCGGGATGACGAGGGGTGCAACGAAAATTGCATCATCAGAACGAAATGCGCTTGAAAGCGCGAGTCTGTTCGGTGAGCGCGGTCTCGACAGGAAGCCGCTCCATGGAGCTTGCGCCATAGAAGCCATGGATGCCCGGCGTGTTCTTAAGAATGAAGGCGGCATCCTCCGGCGATGAAATGGGCCCGCCATGGCAGAGGATGATCACGTCCTTCCTCACCTTGCGTGCCGCTTCTGCCCATTCATCGATGATCTTCGGGCAATCCTTGAGCTTCAGCGCCGTCTCTGCGCCGATGCTGCCGCCTGTGGTGAGGCCCAAGTGGGCGACGATGATGTCAGCCCCCGCCTTGGTCATCGCTTCTGCCTCGCCCGCGTTGAACACATAAGGCGTGGTCAGCATGTCCTTGGCGTGGGCCATAGCGATGAGATCAACCTCGAGGCCATAGCTCATGCCGGTTTCCTCAAGGTTCTGGCGGAAGACGCCGTCGATCAGGCCTACGGTCGGGAAATTCTGGATGCCGGAAAATCCCATGGTCTTGATCTCATCGAGGAAGTGATCGGCAAGCAGGAAAGGATCAGTGCCGTTGACGCCCGCCAGCACCGGCGTCTTCTTGACGACGGGCAACACCTCGCGGGCCATGTCCTTCACAATTTCATTGGCATTGCCATAGGCGAGGATGCCTGCGAGTGAGCCCCTGCCCGCCATGCGGTAGCGGCCGGAGTTGTAGATGACGATGAGATCGATACCGCCCTGCTCCTCGCATTTGGCGGAAAGGCCCGTGCCTGCGCCGCCGCCGATGATCGGTTCCTTGCGGGCGATCATCCCCCGGAATTTTTCGAGCAGTTGTTTCCGTTCAAATCTGGGCATGATCTATCCTGCAATGTCCTTGAAGGCCTTGACGGCGGCGGCAGCGAAATCCGCATCATTGATGTGGCAATCGAGTTCGATGAGCTTGCGCTTTCTTGATATCTTCCAGCCGCTGCGGATAGCATCGAAGAGCATGGCATCGGCTTCCGGATCATGGAAGGACTGGCCGGGCGCATCAATGGCTGAGACACCCCGCAGCGGCAGGAGAAAGCGCACCGGTCCCCTCATCCGATTGATGCGCTCGACGATCCACGCGCCGATCCTCGCATTTTCCCCAGGGGTTGTGCGCATCAGCGTGACGTGCGGATTGTGGATGTGGAAATTGCGAGAGGCGAATTGCCAGGGTACCGTTTCGCGCGCGCCGAAATTCACCATGTCGCAGGCGCCCACTGAACCCACATAGGGAATGCGGTTGCGGATGAAGGCGCCGAAACGGTCTGCCGTGCAGGGCAACACGCCGCCCACCAGGAAGTCCGCAACTTCCGTTGTTGTCATGTCGAAGACGCCACTGAAGAAACCGGAGTCCGCCAGCTTTTCGAAGCTCTGCCCGCCTGTGCCTGTCGCGTGGAAGACGAAGCTTTCCGTTGCCGGTTCCATGGCTTGGCGGATCAAGTTCACGCATTGGGTGGTGACGCCGAACATGGTGTAGCCGACGGCGGGCTTCTGTTTTCTCGCCTTCGGCACTTTGTTTCGCGCCATGCCGGCGACAGCATGCGCGGCATTGCCGATGACGGCGCGGCTGATGGCATTGAGGCCAGCGATATCGGTCACCGCGTGCATCATCATGATGTCTGTGGGGCCTACAAAGCCGGCGACATTGCCAGACGCGAGTGTGGACACCATCACTTTGGGCAGGCCCACCGGAAGCGCGCGCATCGCCTCGGTGACGATAGTGGTATTGCCGGAGCCGCCGAGGCCTAGCACCGCGCCGACATCTTTCCGCGAGAGCAGATAGTGCTTCAGCGCTTCCGCCATGGCGGTGACGGCCTTGCCGCGATCGCTCAATCCCAGAACGGCCGATTTTCCCTGCGGGTGTCGGCTTGCCACTTGTACCGCTGTCACATCGGCCTTGTCATCGGGTGTTGCGGTCGAGACATCAACGAGCACGGGCTTGCCGCCGGCGCGCTTCACGCATTCGCAGGCGAAGCGCAGTTCCTCGCCCTTCGTATCGCAAGTGCCGATGACGTAGATCTTGGGCATGGTTCAGTAGTCCTTCCCCCTTTGCGGGGAGGGTGGCGCGCATCTTGCGCGCCGGGTGGGGGCCAAGGCCATCACCCCCTCCGACGTCCCGGATCTGGTCCGGGGCGTCACCTCCCCCGTCAAGGGGGAGGATAATTCAAGATTGCTGTTCACCCTCGCCCCGCCTTGGCCCAGCCTTGTTTCATGTTGCGAAGCCCCAGCTTGTAGACCTCCTCAGGATTGGGGAAGAAGTCGCGCCAGACGCGGGTGGCGGCGGCAAGGGCGGGCAGCGCGCGGCCAAAGGCTTCGATGGTCATCCAGCCATCATATTTCGCTGCTTTCAGCGCCTTGTATGTTTCAGGCCAGGGCACATGGCCCTTGCCCGGCGTGCCGCGGTCATTCTCGCAAATATGCACATGGATCATGTGGCGCTTGATGTCCTTCACCGCCTTCACCGGATCCTTCTCCTCGATGTTGGCATGGAAGGTGTCATACATGCCCTTCACCGCGGGATGATCCACCTCGTCGAGATAATCGGCAAGCTGCGCCATGGTGTTGAGGAAATAGCATTCAAAGCGGTTGAGCGCCTCGACGGCAAAGCGCACATTCTTCTTGGCAGCATGGTCACCCGCCGCGCGATGAAAAGCGATGCCGCGTTTCCTCTCCTCTTTCGTCGGGCCACTGCCGGTGAATCTGCCGATCTCGGAATGCATGGGCCCGCCAAGAATGCTGCCTCCCAAGGCCGCCGTGCAATCAAGCGCCCATTTGGCACGGGCCACTGCTGCCTGCCGCTCCGCCTTGTCATCGGAAAGGGAATTATGCCCCGCCCCCAGCACACTCACGGTGGTAACGCCGAGGCCCAGCTTGGCAATTGCCTCGCCCAGCTTCGCATAGTGCTCCGGCATTCCTTCAAAGAGCGGAATTTCAACGCCATCATAGCCCGCCTTCTTGAGGGCCCTGATCAGCGGCAGATGCTCCAGCGTCACATGCCCCGTCCACAGCAGCATGCAGAATCCATACTTCATTTATGGCCCTCCAACTGATATACCAGTCTGACACAGGAGAGCACGTCCCGCCAAGGTGGAAACCACCTTGGCGATAAGGATTTGCTCCAACATAAAATTTGGCGCGAATCCTTTCGCCCGGATGATTTCATCCGGGCGGGAAGCGCGCCGAAGCGGAGTCAATTCCGCCGCGCCAAACATTTCGAGGAGGATACCCGATGAACAAGCCATTGCCCGCAACGCCCGTGCAGGCTGCCGCCTTCAACCGCATGCAACAGTTGATGTCGACCTCGCCGGTGCCGTCGATCTCAACGGAGCTACTGGTGACCGCCGACGGCGAGCTTAACCGCGAGCTCAATTCCTTCCTCTTCGATCCGCCGGGAAACCCCGATCTCCTAAAGGGCAAGCGCATCGCCATCTGCTGTACCAATGGTGTGGAAGAGGTGGAAATACTCGGCGCCCACCGCTGGATGACGGAACATGGCGCGACGGTGCACATCGTCTCTCCCCGCATCGGCGAATTCCCCTCGACGCTGGGCCTCCGCTTCCCGCCCATTTCAAAAACTCATGTGCTGGCCATCCGCCTCATGGAGAATGCGGGCTGGCTCAAGATCGACCGCTACATGGACGAAGCGAAGGTTGCCGATTATGACGCGCTGCTGCTGCCCGGCGGCGCCTGGAACCCGGATGCGCTGCGCCAGGACAAGGATGCACAAAACTTTGTGCGCGAA
>JAIBJH010000182.1 GCA_020029455.1 Hyphomicrobiales bacterium | reverse complement strand
AACGCCATCCGTGCCGCGCTGAGCCGTGCCACTCCCGACAGATTGCTGACGATTGCTCAAGCCTTCCGCAATGGTGCAACCGTCGAGCAGATTCATGCTTCCTGCAAATATGAGCCCTGGTTCCTGCGCCAGATCGAGGAATTGGTGCGCACGGAAGAAGTGATCCGCGCGCGCGGCCTTCCGAAGGATACCAAGAACCTGCGCAGGCTCAAGGCCATGGGTTTTTCCGACAAGCGGCTCGGACAGCTCGTAGGCTTGAGCGAAGCCAAGGTTGCAGCCCATCGCCACAAGCTCAAGGTGCGCCCCGTCTTCAAGCGCATCGACACATGCGCCGCCGAGTTCGCTTCGCCTACGGCCTATATGTATTCAACCTACGAATCGGGCCTTGCCGGATCGGACGGCAATGAAGCGCAAGTCTCGGAACGCAAGAAAGTCATCATCCTTGGCGGCGGACCCAACCGCATCGGCCAGGGCATCGAGTTTGATTATTGCTGCTGTCATGCATGCTTTGCGCTACATGACGCTGGCTATGAATCGATCATGGTCAATTGCAATCCTGAGACGGTCTCGACCGACTATGACACCTCTGACCGCCTCTACTTCGAGTCGCTGACCGCCGAGGATGTGCTGGAGATTATCCACGCCGAGCAGCAGAAGGGAACGCTGCACGGCGTCATCGTGCAGTTCGGCGGCCAGACGCCGCTGAAGCTCGCTCACGCGCTGGAACAAGCTGGTGTTCCCATCCTCGGCACCACGCCCGATGCCATCGATCTTGCCGAAGACCGCGACCGTTTTGCCACGCTAGTGAGGAAGCTGAAGCTGCGCCAGCCGGAGAATGGCATTGCCACGACCGGCGCCGAAGCCAAGCGCATTGCCAAGAAGATCGGCTTCCCCGTTGTTATCCGGCCCTCCTACGTTCTCGGTGGCCGCGCCATGGAGATCGTGCGCGACGACGCGCAGTTGCAGCGCTACATCACTGAGGCAGTCGTCGTCTCCGGCGACTCACCCGTCTTGATCGACAGCTACCTTTCTAACGCTATCGAAGTGGATGTGGACTGTATCTGCGATGGCAAGGACATCTTCATCGCTGGCATAATGGAGCACATCGAGGAAGCGGGCATTCATTCCGGCGACTCGGCCTGCTCGCTGCCGCCCTATTCCCTCAAGGCATCAGTCATCAAGGAGCTGGAGGCGCAGGCAAAGAAGCTGGCGTTGGCGCTCAATGTTGTGGGGCTGATGAATGTCCAGTTCGCCGTGAAGGATAATGTGGTCTACATCCTTGAGGTGAACCCCCGCGCTTCGCGCACCGTGCCCTTCGTAGCCAAGGTCATCGGCGAGCCAGTTGCCAAGATCGCGGCCCGCGTCATGGCCGGAGAGAAACTTGTAAGCTTCAATCTCAGATCAAAGAAGCTCGCGCATGTGGCTGTGAAAGAAGCGGTATTTCCCTTCAATCGCTTCCCTGGCGTCGACACACTATTGGGCCCGGAAATGCGTTCGACCGGCGAAGTCATGGGCCTCGACAAAGGTTTCGACATGGCCTTTGCCAAGTCGCAACTGGGGGCCGGTATGCGCATGCCACGCTCAGGAACCATTTTCGTGTCAGTGAAGGAAAGCGACAAACAGCGTGTGCTCCCAGCCATACGCGCTTTAGCGGAACTGGGTTTCGGCATCACTGCAACTGGCGGCACCCACAGTTTCCTAGAGAGCAAGGGCGTGCCCTCAACCAAGATCAACAAGGTTTTGGAAGGCCGCCCCCATATTGTCGATGCCATCAAGAACGGCGACATTCAGCTGGTGCTCAACACCACGGAAACGCGCTCATCCGAGTCCGACTCGAAGTCCATCCGCCAGACAGCGGTGATGCAAAAAGTGCCTTATTACACGACCTTACCGGGCATTCTTTCCGCTACCAAGGCCATCGCCGCCCACAAGGCCGGTACCATCGAGGTCCGGCCTCTGCAGGACTATTTCGCCGAGTAGGCTTGCCCCTCACCCTTGCAAAATCAGCCCGAATAGGCCATATTGCACTGCATCCCGGCTGGGCCAAAAACCCAAAAGCCGGGCGTTTTCTTGAACAAGCGTGGTGACTGCGGCCCGTCATCCGGGCGGCGGAAAACTTTGCTGAATTGGACGTTACGACTATGGAAAAGGTACCGATGACTGCCGCCGGCTATTCCGCCATGATGGATGAGGTGAAGCACCTCAAAGCCGTCGAGCGCCCGCGCATCATCCGCGCCATCGAGGAGGCGCGCTCCCACGGTGACCTCTCGGAAAATGCCGAGTATCACGCCGCCAAGGAGGCCCAGGGCTGGAACGAAGCCCGCGTGGCCGAACTTGAGGACAAGATTTCCCGCGCTGATGTGATCGATGTCTCGAAACTCTCCGGCGATACTGTGATGTTCGGCGCCAAGGTGACGCTTGTTGACGAGGATACCGAAGCCAAAGTCGTCTACCAGATCGTGGGCGATGTCGAAGCCGATGTGAAGAAGGGCCGCATTTCCATTTCCTCGCCCATTTCCCGCGCAATCATCGGCAAGAAGAAGGGCGACAGCGTCGAGGTGATGACACCCGGCGGCGGCAAATCATACGAGATCCAGAAGGTCAGCTGGGGTTAAACGCCCCCGCTGTTCAGCCATTTGTAGAGAATGAGCCGACCTTCGCTTTCGAAGCCAAGTTTCTCATAGAATTGTCCAAGTGCGTGATGCTCCTCGGCGAAGGGCGTCACCGTCACTTGATATCCAACGGCCCCTTTCGTGCGTAGGAACGCCTCAGCAGCATCAACAAGCAAGCGCGAGACGCCCTTGCCGCGCCATTCCGGCAGCACATAGAGATCTCCCATCTCGGCGGACCAGCCGAACTCGATGCCGAACTCGAGTGAGAGTGTGGCAACACCAATTGCCTTGCCATCGTCTTCGGCAGTCAAGAGCGCGCAGTTCGGAAGTCCCGCGAGAGTTCTTGTGTTTTGTGCAATCACAGCAGCAGGTGTGGAGAATCCCTCTTCCGCAAAGAAGCGCTGCAGCAACTCAATAGCCGCGGAAAGATCCTCTCCAGAAGAAAGCTGACGGACTTTGACTGTCATCTGGCCCGCCAGACCTGTTTGAAGCCCCAGATCAAAAGGCCTGTCAGTAACCCCCAGAAGGCAGCACCCACTCCCAACAGCGTGACACCCGAACCAGTGACCAGGAATGTCACAGCGGCGGCTTCAATGTCTTTTGCATCTTTCACCAGTGCCACAAGCCCGCCCAGAAATGGCGAGAGCAATGCAAGCCCCGCAACAGTCGCAACAAGCGCGGCGGGCAACAGGCCGAGCACGGTGACGAAAGTCGCGGCCGCTAGTCCCGCGCAAATATAGACGAAGGCATAAGGGATGATCACCTTCCATCGCTGCTTGGGATCGGGATGGACATCGGGCCCAACTGCCATAGCTGCAGTAATCGCCGCTAAATTGACGGCATGCGCGCCAAAGAATGATGCAACCATGCTGCTTGCACCTGTGGCGAGGATGCTTCCCTGCACCGGCGGTTCGTAGCCATTAGATTTGAGCACGGCAAATCCGGGCAAATTCTGCGAAGCCATGGTCACGAGATAGAGCGGAATACCGATGCTCATCAGTGTTTGGAAATCGAAAACTGGCGCGACGAACTGCAATTGCGTCATTGAGACACTGACTGAGCTACCGAATGCACCGGTCACGCCAGCAATCACCAAGGCCAACGCGACGATGACGGGCGTTGCATAGAGCGGCGCCACATGCCGAAGAACAAAGAAGACAACAGCAAGCGGCAACACAACAAGCGGCGCTGCGACTGCGGCACCTGGAACCGCCATCACATAGTGCAGCAACACCCCCGCCAGCATCGCGCCCGCAATGCTGCTCGGTAATTTGTTGATGGCATTCGCTAAGGGCCTCGCAAAGGCGGTGATGACCATCAGCACACCCGCGAAGAGGAAGGCAGCTGTGGCCTCAGCAAAGTTGGACGTCGCATGGCTTGAGGCCAGAAGCGCGGCACCCGGCGTAGACCAGGCGACAATGATGGGTTGCCGATAGCGAAATCCCAGAATGAGCGACGTGACGCCGATCGCAATGCAGACGGCGGCAATGGCGGACGCCTGTTGCGCAGGCGTGGCACCCACGGCGCGCACTGCATCCATCACGATCAAAACCGTTGATGCAAATCCGACGATGAAGATGGCAAGCGCATGCGCGCTGAGCGACACCCACTCACCAATGCGAAATTGACTCATGGCAGGGGAATTTCCGAATCGGTCTTGACGTCTGAGAGGATCAGAGACGTTCGCACGCTATCGACATTAGCTGCCTTGAGCAGCGCACCATTGACGAAACTCTGTACCGCCTGAAGATCGCGCGCCACGCAGACCAGCACGTAATCGGCCCCGCCCTGCACGCCATAACATTCGCGCACAATGGGCCAAGTTTTCACTTGCCGCTCAAAGGCTTCCATCTCCGGTTTGGCCTGGCTTTTGAGGCCGACGGAAACGAACATCTTCACCGCATAGTCCAGCTTTTCGCGGTTTAGCTGGGCCCGGTAGCCGGTAATGAGCCCCTCCTGCTCCAGGGCCTGCACCCGGCGCAAGGTGGGCGGCGGCGACAAGCCCACCCGGCCTGCCAGTTCCACATTGGAAATCCGTCCATCCCTCTGGATTTCCCTGAGGATTTTCCAGTCGATGGTGTCGGGCTCGCCATGCTTGTTCATGGTCTGCGCCATTACGCAATAAAATTGCGCAAGACAAGTGTAACTGGACCTGTGCGCAACCCCTTGTGTAGCCTATTCCTGAGTACCCATATAAGCTATGCTAAATCTTCATAGCATTCCGTAAGAAGTTTCCAGCCATGTCGAAGCGTCACGCCAAAGTCCTCATCCTGGGCTCCGGCCCAGCCGGCTATACCGCCGCCATCTACGCGGCGCGCGCCATGCTGCAGCCGATCATCGTGCAGGGTATCCAGCCCGGTGGTCAGATGACCATTACCACGGACGTTGAGAACTATCCGGGCTTCGCCAAGACAATCCAAGGCCCCTGGCTCATGGAAGAGATGAGGGCTCAGGCCGAACACATGGGCACGGAAGTCATTTCCGACACAATCACCGAAGTGAAACTCAAGAGCAAACCCATCTGGCTCAAGGGCGATGGCGGCGATGAATACACTTGCGATGTGCTGATCATTGCCACAGGCGCGCAAGCTAGGTGGCTCGATCTCCCGAGCGAGAATAAGTTCAAGGGCTTTGGCGTCTCGGCCTGCGCTACTTGCGATGGCTTCTTCTATCGCAACAGGAAGGTGCTGGTGGTTGGCGGCGGGAACACCGCCGTTGAGGAAGCTCTCTTCCTCACCAACTTTGCCAGCGAAGTGACGGTGATCCATCGCCGCAATGAATTCAGGGCCGAGCGTATCCTGCAGGACCGTCTCTTCAAGCATCCCAAGATCAAGGTGATGTGGGAAACGACACTCGATGAAGTCATCGGAACGGCAGACCCCAAGGGTGTGACGTCTGTACGTCTGAAGAACGTGAAAACCGGCGCAACGGAAATGAAGGCAGTCGACGGCGTCTTCATCGCCATCGGTCACAAGCCGGCGACGGAACTCTTCGCCGGGCAATTGCCCTTCAAGAACGGGAGCTATCTTATCACCAAACCCTGGTCCACGC
>JAIBJH010000181.1 GCA_020029455.1 Hyphomicrobiales bacterium | reverse complement strand
TGTTCATAGGCCAACACCGCAGAAGGCAACCCCTTGGGATCTGTGTTGATGGCAAAACCGAACAGCACAAGCTGGGCGATGGGAATGCCGAACATCATGGCGAAGGTCAGCCGGTCGCGGCGCAATTGCCGCGCCTCTTTCACCATGATCGCCCAGAGCCGCTGCAGGAAAGCCATCACACACCTCACGCTGCAAGCGTATTGTCGGTGGCCTGCCCCATGAGGTGAATGAAGACATCCTCAAGGGTGGGTTCGGCCTCTGCCGCGCGAAGCTTCTTGCCTTGCGTCACGCGCGCCACCGCCGCACGCAAGGCATCGCCATCCGGGCTGCAAACATGCAGCGCCGTGCCGAAGGCTGCCGCTGCCGTACGCCGTGCCGAAAGCTGCCGCTGCCGTAATTCCCGGCGCATCGCGAAGGAGTGGCGCGAGCCGGTCTGCGCCTTCTCCGGTGATCACCATGGCCTTGAGGCCCGATTGCGCGATGATCTCGGCCGCCGTGCCCCGCGCCATCAACCTGCCATAGGCGATATAGGCAATCTCGTGACAACGCTCTGCCTCATCCATGTAATGCGTTGAAACAAGCACGGTGATGCCTTCTGCCGCCAGGGCATGAATCTCGTCCCAGAAGGTGCGGCGCGCCTTGGGGTCAACGCCCGCTGTCGGCTCATCGAGCAAAAGGATTTTCGGTTCGTGCAGCACGCAGGCCGCAAGCGCCAGCCGCTGCTTCCAGCCGCCTGACAATGCGCCGGTAAGCTGGTCCTGGCGGCTGGCAAGGCCGAGCCGCTCCAGCGCTTCGCCAACGCGCGCTGCGGCGTGGGTGAGGCCATAGACGCGAGCGACGAATTCCATGTTCTCGCGAATGGTGAGATCTTCATAGAGCCCGAAGCGCTGCGTCATGTAGCCGGCCTTCCGCTTGATGGCATCGCGGGACGTGATGATGTCTTCGCCAAGGCAAGTGCCTTCGCCGGCGTCCGGCGTGAGCAGCCCGCAGATCATGCGCAGTGTCGTTGTCTTGCCGGAGCCATTAGGCCCCAGAAACCCGCAAATGCGGCCCGGCGCGATTTGCAGGTCGACCCGGTCAACAACGGTGCGTGGCCCGTAGCGCTTGGTAAGCCCTCTCACATCTATGGCGAAGGCACTCATGGCAGCGCTTCAATTTCAATGGGAAGGCCCGGCTGCAGGCGGGGGTCGGGCTGATCGGGCCTCGCCTCCACGAGAAAGACGAGCTTTGCCCGCGCAGTTTCGGAGTAAATGACAGGGGGCGTGTATTCCGGTGTTGCCGCCGCATGGGTAATGGTGGCGCTGCCGCCTTCGCCGCAGCCGTCGCAGGAATAGCGGATGCTTGTGCCGGTTGCCGCCTTTGTCCGTTCTGCCTCCGGCACGTAGAACCGCAAACTGATCTTTCGGGGCTGAAGCATGGAAACAACAGGCTGGCCCGCTCCGACGGCTTCGCCCGCATCGAAGAACACGTCATCGACTACCGCATCGGAAGGCGACATTGCCCGGTAATCCGAAAGCCGTGCGCGCTGCGTGGCAAGCGCCGCTTCGGCTTCCGCAACGCGCGCGAGGGCGGCTGAAATCTCGGCCACCCGCGCCGGAAGCCGGGCGATGGTTGCGTTGGCCTGAACCTGCTTCAAGCGCTCTTCTGCAACCGCAAGCGCGGCTTTGGCTTGGTCGAAATCCGTTTGGGCGACAACGCCGCGGCGGCTGAGGCTGCTGACGCGCTCATATTCGGTTTTAGCGAGCGCCAGATTGGCCTCCGCTTCCGCTTCCTGTCTTGCGATGAGGTCGAGTTCTTCGGGGCGCTTTCCTGTTTGCAAGTCATCGAGCGCTGCCCTTGCCGCCGCCAAGGCTGCTTCGAGCCGGAGGATTTCGCTGCGTGCCACTGCATCATCAAGCTGGAACAATGGCGCGCCGGCCTTCACCTCTTGCCCTTTGATGACAGCAACAGTGACAAGCCTTCCTGCCACGGCAGGGCCCACGAGAGATGTCTCGCCCTCCGCATAGCCAAGATAGTGGCTGCGGTCCGCCGCCGCCGGAAGCCAATAATCGCGGAACCAGAACAAAGCCGCCGCTACGGCAATGACGAGAATAGGAACAACACGCCTCATGGCTTGAGACCCCCGAGAAAGATGTCGGCATGAAGCGCGGCAAGCGCTTTCGTATCGATTGCTTTGGCGCCCAGCGGCTGGAACACAGAGCGCCAGATGGCGCTGAGCAGCATAGGCCCCATCAGGCACTTGGCCGCAAGACGCGCATCGAGCTTGCGAAATTCGCCTGCGGCGATGCCGCGCCGGATGAGGCGCTCAAGAACCGGAAGGGCTGCGCCGATGACATTGTCGAGATAAAACCTCCCGATTTCGGGATGGGCCCGGCTTTCGGCAATGACCAGCTTTATAATCGAGGGTAGTTCTGTTGACTCGACGCGCCAGGCCATCTGCAGGATGAGCTGCCGGATCAGCGGCGCGACCGGACCGCTGAGACTGTCCGCAAGCTCGGCGACCTGCGCGATCTGGCCGCCCGTAGCCTGCTTCACCAGCGCTTTGAGCAGGGCCGTCTTGTCCGGAAAATAGAGATAGATCGCGCCCTTGCTGACGCCCGCACGGGCCGCCACATCATCCATGCGGGTCGCTGAAAATCCCTTTTTGCTGAAGAGCGCCAGGGCCGCGTCCAGGATTTCTCCGGGCCGCGCTTCGGGTCGCCGCCGCCGTTTCTTAATTACTGACCGGTCAGTCATTAACATTGAATAGCCGAGTGGGAAGAGCGGGTCAAGAGCGGCATGGATTTCCAAAGATTCTTCCTCAGCAAGCTGGGGAAGAAAGAAAAAATGCGAAAACCCGGCCCTCGCGCCGGTTTTCTTTTCGATTCCGGATCAAGTGGCTAAGCGTAGTTTTTGATGCGCGGTATCAAGACGAAGGAAGTGACGATCAGCGCGATGATGATAAGGGCACCGCTTTCGCCGCCGATATACTCCATGGTTTCCGGGCGCTCGGCCTTGATCACTTCCGAACCGAGGCCCCAGACAAGATTGAAGACGCCGTGCGTGATGGCCACGGGCCACACGCTTCCCGTCCATAGCCGCAGGAAACCGAAGAAGGCGCCGGCGAGCGTCAGCGTCACGAGAAAGAGCGGCACCACGATCATGGGGTTACCATCGGCATGGTAGTAGGATGTCATCAGCATCAGCGGCAGGTGCCATATGCCCTGCAGGAAACCCACGATGAACACCGCCGCCACAGCCCCAAGACTTAAGAGCTTTGGCAACATGTAGCCGCGCCAGCCAATTTCCTCGCAAAAGGCAAAGCCGATGCTGATGAAAAGGCCTGCACCTATATTGGCGGCCATCTGCAGCGCGCTCTTGCCGGTTTCCGGAATGCTGAAACTGGCAAGGCCCGAAATGAGGAGCACTGCATCGCAGACTAGAAGCACGGCGGCCGGAAAGAGGATCGCAACCCACCAGCCGCGAAAGCCCGCTGTGAACAGCCCAAGCGAGTGCCAGCCTTCCTTCGACCAGCCCTCACGCGTGACAACAAGCATCATGATGAGCACGGAAGCAATCGACGTCAGCATCGAGAGGGGCGGACTTGCCTCTCCGAAGATGCCGGGATTGGCCGCAATCGTAAAAACAAGGATGAAAGCGATCACATAGAAGGTGACGGCCTTTGCCGGTGACGAAAGCGCGGGGAACATTTGCGCTACCTCCCTCTCATGCCTCGCTGGTTTTACGCCCCAGTTGCGGGCCATGCCACCAATAGAGCAGCCCCGCCCAGGCCACATAGAAGATCATCAGGAAGGTGGCGTAGTAAATGCGGCTCTCAGGCTGAAGCATTTCCTGGAAGAAGCCCGCGCCGAAAAAGTTCACGACAAAATGCAAGATGACCAGCGGCCACACACTGCCGCCTTGCACATAGAGCCAAGCATAGACAACGCTCACTGCCATGATGGCGATGGCGATCTGCCATGGCAGTTCACCCCACAAGAGAAGCGGCAGATGCCAGACGAGCACCCCGAGCCCGATCCACAGGCTAGCGATGAAGGGCGACATTTCTTCCTGCAATTCATGTTGGCCATGTCCCCGGAACGTCACTTCCTCAGGCAGCGGCCCGGCGATGAGCATGATGCCGGTAAAGAGCAGAAGATCAGCAAAGCTGAATGTTGAAACCACGCCAATCTTGGCCCCGGAAGCGATGGCGAAGATGGTGCAGAGCACCGCAAGCCCCAGCGGCACAAAGAACGAGACAGTATAAACCCAGATGGGCGCCCGGAAATTGGCAAGGCGCTTCAACCAGCGCATAAGGCCCTCGCGCCCCGTAGTGAGCCAGATGACGATGGGCGCGGCAATCAGCGGCCCGAGGGGGAAGTTTGACGCCTCCCGGCCCAGCGAGGGATCAAGCCAGGCGAGCGCAAAACCCCACCATGTCAGAGGGAATGACAGCAGGAAGAACAGCAGGATATTGCGCTGGGTGGTGGACATAGAGATGCACTCCAGAAAGCTGGCATTGCAGAAATGTCCCCCGTGCGAGGGCAAAACCTAGCACATCAGTTATTTTCGCAGAAATTGCTACCGGAAGTGCAGCTCAGGTAGCGATGCTGCCAGCCTTGCGATAAACCTTGATGCCGATCCAGACGAAAACGGCAAGGAGAACAAGCTGCGCAATGGCGAAGGGAAGCTCCGTGCCGGTGGGTGCGATGGCCTTGAGCGGCGGCAGTTTCAGGAACGCCTGGGCGATCAGCACGAAGGCCAGGAAATAGGTGCTGGCCACCATGCCGAGGGTATAGAACTTCTTCCAGATTCCGCCCTGCTTGAAGGCATAATTCGCCACGGCCATCCCGATGATCACCAGCGTTGCGATAATGCCCAATAGGGTCGCCGGGGTGAGTGAGGGAATCGGAAGGAGAAAGCCGGTGAAAATGGTGGCGATGGCAAAGCCCAGGAACCATTGGGTCCAGGCCGGTGGTGTCGGCGAAAAATAGGCTTGGAGCGCCACAAAGCCCAGCGGCAACGCAATGAAACTCGCCGCGACATGAAAAAGAAGAACGGTTTGCGTATCCATGATCCCACTCCCGCGCAACAAGATCAGAACCGGCAACCAACCGCAGGCACACTGAATCGTCAAGCGCAGTATTGCGCCTTGCCGAAAATCTATGCAGCGTGTTTGCCTATGCTATCCATCCCTTGGCTTTCCAGTTCCGTGCCAGCCAGTAGGAGATTGCCGCAACGATGATGATGACGGCGGGAAAGGGAATGGCAGAAGCGCCGATGGTTTGCACAACCGGCATCACCAGAAAGATGTAGCCGAACTGAATGACCACCGCAATGAGGCTGATGAGATAGACCTGCTCGGCAATAGCGCGCTTCATGAGGAGCGCTATGGCACCGCCGAGACCTGCAAACACGGCGATGGCAAAGTCTGCCCAAAGCCATCCCGGCATTGAATCCCACAAGGCTCTTTGTTCCGGAGGCATCGTAGCTGCGGCTTCGGGTGTGATCGTCATTTCACTGTAGAAAGACCACACACCCATCAGTCCCCAAAGAAGCAGCAGGACTGAGACGGCGATGGCCCAGCGTGGCATTGGTGTTGTGGACATCTTCAATCCTCCCTTGCGAATGCCGGGCTAGAATGCGCCCGATACAATATCCCACAACAGTTTGACATTAAGCGCAATGATGATCGCCGCGATGACGGCGGAAAGCGCCGTGAGCCAGAGAGGCGCCACGAAATTTCCGAGCATGGCGCGGTTTCGCGTGAACATGACCAGCGGCACCACGGCGAAAGGTAATTGGAAGGCAAGGATCACCTGGCTGAGGATGAGAAGAAGGCCCGTGCCTTCCGCGCCGTAATAGATTGTGACAAGGGCCGCCGGCACAATCGCCACCATGCGGGTGATGAGGCGCCGCAACCAGGCGGGAAGCCTGATGTCGAGGAAGCCTTCCATGACGATCTGGCCGGCGAGCGTTGCCGTCACCGTGGAGTTGAGGCCGCAGCACAGAAGCGCGATGGCAAAGAGCTTCGGCGCGATGAGAGAGCCCACCAGCGGCGCCAGCATGCTGTG
>JAIBJH010000180.1 GCA_020029455.1 Hyphomicrobiales bacterium | reverse complement strand
TTGCCTTCAACAAGAATGCGGCCACTGTCGATCCGGTCGGCGCCGAAGATGACGCGGGCGGATTCGGTGCGGCCCGCACCAACGAGGCCCGCAAGTCCCAGAATCTCTCCCTTGTGCACGGCGAAATGCACATCGTGCAATTCAATGGCGCTGGCATCGTTGCTCTTGCGGCGGCGGTTGAGGTCTTCGACGCTGAGGGCAATCTCGGGCTGCACGAAGGTTTCGTTCCGCGCCTGCAGCAGCCCAACCTCGCGGCCCACCATGAGGCGGATGATGCCTTCGATGTTGGTGTCCTTCACTTGGCCTGCACCCACATGGCGG
This sequence comes from Hyphomicrobiales bacterium, assembly GCA_020029455.1. Lineage (GTDB taxonomy): Bacteria > Pseudomonadota > Alphaproteobacteria > Rhizobiales > Aestuariivirgaceae > Aestuariivirga. The sequence continues at coordinate 5,402 of JAIBJH010000180.1, read as the reverse complement.
CCATCGCGCAGCACCGTGTAGCTGTCGCAGAGTTCAAACACTTCTTCCAGGCGGTGCGTGACAAAGATCGTCGTGATGCCTTCCGCCTTGAGGGAGCGGACGATGGTGAAGAGTTTTTCGACTTCCGTGCGGCTCAAGGCGGAGGTTGGCTCATCCATGATGATGAGGCGGGATTCCATGGAGAGCGCCCGGGCGATCTCCACCATCTGCTGCTCGGCAACCGAAAGATCGCGCACGCGGGTTGCAGGATGGCGCTCAAGGCCGATACGGCGGGAAAGCTTGCGGCTTTCCTCCTCCATGCGGGCGTGATTGACAAAAAACCTTGAGCCCGGCTCGCGGCCGACGAATATGTTTTCCGCGATCTACATGTCGGGGGCGAGGGTGAACTCCTGGTAGATGGTGACGATGCCGGCCTTCTGGGCATCGTGCGGCGAGGCAAAGACGCGGGGGCTGCCATCGAAAATGATGGTGCCGGAGTCCGGCGGCTGAGCGCCAGAGAGGATTTTGAGGAGCGTTGATTTGCCTGCGCCATTCTCGCCGAGGAAGGCGTGGATTTCGCCGTGATGGGCTTCAAAGTCCACGTGCTCAAGCGCCTTCACGCCGGGAAAGGACTTTGAAATCCCGGTCATCTTCAGCAATGGCGTTGCTGTGGACTGGCCTGCCATCGATGGGAACCAGCCGGAGAAATTTCCGGCTGGTCCAGTATGCCGGACTTACTTCACTTCGCCCAGACGTTCGGCGATGTTCAGGTTATCCTTGGTGACGGCAACAGGCGTGATCAGGAGCACCTTTTCCGCAGGCTTCGTGCCGTCCTTGAGGAAGGCCGTGAGCGTTTGCACGCCAAGGGAGCTCTGCTGGCCAGGGAACTGCTCGATAGTGGCGGTGAGGCCGCCATCGCGCACTTGGGCAATGGCTTCAGGCAGGGCATCGAAGCCAATGATGGCTATCCCTGAGAGACCGCGCGCCTTCACGGCTTCCATGGCGCCCAAGGCCATGTCGTCATTGGCGGCGACAATCACCTTGGGCGGCTCAGCCATGCCGGCGAGCGCCGCTTCAGTTACGGCAAGGCCCTTGGCACGGTCGAAACCGGCCGTCTGTTCGAAGACGATTTTATATTTGTCGTCACCGTCAAGGACGTTGTGCAGGCCCTTGTTGCGGTCGATAGCGGGCGATGCACCAGACTGGCCCTGCAGGTTTACGATGGTGGCGCCATCCGGGAACATCTGCTTGATCAATGTGCCCTGGGCTTCGCCGCCCTTGACGTTGTCGGCGCCGATGTGGGCGAGAATGCCCTCGACCGATGGCACACGGCGATCAACCGTCACCACCGGCACGCCTGCTTCCACTGCCTGCTCCAGTGCGGGCGCCATTGCGTCCACTTCGTTCGGGCTGATGACAATGCCCTTCACGCCCTGGGTGATTGCGGCTTCCACGTCAGCCGTTTGCTTCGGTGATGAGACCTGACCGTCGCTTTCGATGGCTTCGTAACCCTGCTTGGCGATCTCCGCCTTGAAGGCATTCATCATGTGCACGAAGAAGGGAAAGGTGAGGCCGGGCACCGAGGCCAGGATCTTGTCGGCGGCCAGCGCCGATGTGGCGCCGCCGAAGAGTGACAGGGCAACGATGCTGCCCATGAGTGTGCGTCTTGAAATGCTGGTCATGTCGATTGTTCCTCCCAATGAGACTTGACGGAGGAAAGTTATGCGCCACATTTGAATCAGCGCAAGGCAAAAGTATCAGTAGCGGACGTTGCAAAGCGAAGGCTGCCATGCGGAATGTGCGTTACTCGCTACTCGCAGGGGCCTTCAAATATTTTGCAGTGCAATGACGGTCAGAGCGCATTGAGATTTGACAGAATCTCTTTGCTTTTCCCTCCCCACAAGGGAGAGGGAGTGAAATTTGGCTACGTGCAAAATCAACTGCGCTAGTGATTATCGCGCGGAACGGGGCTCACCTTGCCGACGCGCTGGAACTTGACGGCGCCCTTTAGCACCATGCCTTGCGCCAGCTGGTCCACTTCCTTGCGGAAGATTTCCTGCCACGGTGTTTGTGAAGCGGGCACTTTGTAGCCGCCGTTCTTTTCCAGTTCGGCGCGGCGCTTCTGCAATTCATCGGCAGAGACAAGCATGTTGCACTCGCCCTTGTTGAGGTCGATGCGCACACGGTCACCGTTTTTCAGAAGGGCAAGTCCGCCGCCCGCCGCTGCTTCCGGCGAAGCATTGAGGATCGACGGTGAACCGGATGTTCCTGACTGGCGGCCATCACCCACACAGGGGAGCGAGCGTATGCCCTTTTCCAGAAGATAGTCCGGGGCTCGCATGTTCACCACTTCTGCCGCGCCGGGATAGCCCAGGGGGCCGACGCCGCGGATGAAGAGGATGGTGTTCTCGTCAACGGCGAGCTTCTTGTTGTCGATGTTGGCGTGATAATCTTCTGGCCCGTCGAAGACGATGGCCTTGGCCTCGAAGGCATTGGGTTCCTTCGGGTTCGAAAGATAGCGCTGGCGGAATTCCTCTGAGATGACGCTGGTCTTCATGATGGCGCTGTCAAAAAGATTGCCCGAGAGCATCTTGAACCCGGCGGTCTTCTTGAGGGGGTCGGCAAACTCGCGGATGACCTTGCGGTTCCAAGAAAACTTGCCCTTGCAGTTCTCGCCGATGGACTTGCCATTGGCGGTGATGCAGTTTTCGTTGATCTTTCCGGCCTGGATGAGCTCCGCCACGACGGCGGGAACACCACCGGCGCGGTGATAGTCCTCGCCGAGATACTCGCCGGCGGGCTGGAGGTTCACCAGCAACGGCAACTCATAGCCTTCCCTTTCCCAATCCTTCACATCGAGCTGCAGGCCAAGATGGCGGGCGATGGCATTGAGGTGGTTGGGGGCATTAGTGGAACCGCCGATGGCGGTGTTGACGCGGATGGCATTCACGAAGGCCTCGCGCGTCATGATCTTTGAGGGAGTCAAATCCTCATGGACCATCTCGACAATGCGGAGGCCGGTTTCATAAGCCATCTGGCCGCGCTCGCGATAAGGCGCGGGGATTGCGGCATTGCCGGGAAGCGTCATGCCCAATGCTTCCGCCAGGGAGTTCATGGTGTTGGCAGTGCCCATGGTGTTGCAGAAGCCGGTCGAGGGGGCAGACGAGGCCACGAGATCGACAAAGCCCTTGTAGTCGATTTCGCCGGTTGCCAGTTTTTCGCGGGCCAGCCAGACGATGGTGCCGGAGCCCGTGCGCTGGCCCTTGTAGTCACCGTTGAGCATGGGGCCGGAAGAAAGGGCGATAGCCGGAAGATCGACGGTTGCCGCCGCCATGAGGCAGGCGGGCGTGGTCTTGTCGCAGCCTATGGTGAGCACCACGCCATCCAAGGGATAGCCATGCAGCACTTCGACAAGCGAGAGATAGGCGAGGTTGCGGTCAATGGACGCGGTAGGGCGCTTTCCCGTTTCCTGGATCGGGTGAATGGGGAATTCCATGGGAACACCGCCCGCCGCGATGATGCCATCACGCACGCGCTTTACGAGTTCGATATGGACGCGGTTGCAGGGCGAAAGATCGGAGCCGGTCTGGGCAATGCCGATGATGGGCTTGCCGCCCTGAAGCTCACCCAGCGTGAAGCCGTAATTGAGATAACGCTCGACATAGAGCGCTGTCATATCGGCATTGTCGGGATTGTCGAACCAGGCCTGTGAGCGATACTTGAGTTTCTTGTTATTTCCTTGGCTTGTCATCACTGGGTCCTGTATTTGTCAGACAAATGATAGCGGTGCCAAAGCCCCGCGTAAACAATTTTCAAAATTTGACCATTTGAACAAAATCTGTCACTCTGCGGCAAAAGCAAGAAATGCAGTGTGCTGGAGGACAGATGGCACAGAAGGGCCCGGATATAGCCAGCGGCAGATTGCCCAAGGCGCAATATACGGTGAATTTTTCCGACCTTCACCCGCCGCTTAGCCCCCACGAGGCGCTGGTTGAATCCGAGCGTTGCCTCTTCTGCCACGAGGCGCCCTGCCAGACGGCCTGTCCCACCTCCATCGACATTCCGATGTTCATCCGCGAGATTGCGGCGGGGCATCCGAAATCTGCCGCGAAAACCATTTTTGACCAGAACATTCTGGGCGGCATGTGCGCGCGCGTCTGCCCGACGGAGACGCTGTGCGAAGAGGTCTGCGTGCGCAATACCTCGGAAGACCAGCCGGTGAAGATCGGTTTGCTGCAACGCTATGCCACCGACGCGGCGATGGCGGAGAAGAAGCATCCATATACGCGCGCCGCTGCGACCGGCAAGAAAGTCGCGGTGGCCGGTGCAGGGCCTGCGGGGCTTTCTTGCGCGCACCGGCTTGCCATGCATGGGCATGAGGTGACGGTTTTCGAAGCGCGGAAGAAAGCTGGCGGCCTCAATGAATACGGCATTGCCGCCTATAAGAGCGTTGATGACTTTGCACGCAAGGAAGTGGATTTCATTCTGGCGGTTGGCGGCATCAAAATCGAAAATGGCAAGAAGCCGAAGCTTTCCGACTTGCAGAAGAAGTTTGATGCGGTGTTCGTGGGCGTGGGGCTCGCTGGCGTCAATGATCTCGGCATCAAAAATGATGATGCGAAGGGCATTGAAGATGCGGTGGACTATATCGCCGAGCTGCGCCAGGCAAAGGATCTTTCCAAGCTCAAAGTGGGCCGCCGCGTGCTGGTGATCGGCGGCGGCATGACGGCCATTGATGTTGCCGTGCAGTCAAAGCTGCTCGGTGCGGAGGACGTGACCATTCTCTACCGCCGTGGGCCTTCGCAGATGAAGGCGTCGGATTTCGAACAGGAACTGGCGCAGACCAAGGGTGTCAAGATCAAGCATTGGGTGGCGCCCAAGAAAGTGACGCTGAAAGGCGGCAAGGCTGTGGGTCTTGTCTGCGACTACATGGCAGAAAAGCGCGGCAGGCTTTCGGCGACCGGCGAAACTTGCGAATTCCCGGCCGACACCATTTTCAAGGCCATCGGGCAAACTTTCGTCGATGGCTTTGGTGGCGCGCTGAAGCTTGAAGGCGGGCGCATCGCAGTTGACAGCGAAAGGCGCACCTCACTCAAGGGCGTTTGGGCCGGCGGCGATTGCGCGGCGGGTGGCAAGGATTTGACGGTTGCCGCTGTCGATGATGGCCGGCGCGCGGCGGAGAGCATTCATGCGTTTTTGATGGCATGAAGAAATCAATTGCCTTCTCCCATGCCTACGGCACGGGAGAAGGTGGCCGAAGGCCGGAAGAGGGCCCTCTCCCGGTGCTTCGCACCACCCTCGCCCATCCCGGAGCAAGTCCGGGATGGGAGAGGGCAAGCAAGTAAGGAGCTTGAAATGGCAGACCTTCGCTCGAATTTCTTAGGCATCAAGTCGCCCAACCCCTTCTGGCTGGCATCGGCGCC
>JAIBJH010000028.1 GCA_020029455.1 Hyphomicrobiales bacterium | reverse complement strand
GTCGGTGGTCGCAACTGCAATTGGCCTCGCCATCATGTGGACAACCCCGCAGCACCAATCACGCGCCTGAGGCAACCACTTCACCCCACCCGCCGCCATTTTGCCGCTGATAGCGAACAATAATTCCGGCGCTTCGCGCTTCCTTCCACAATGAGCGAGCAGCCTGCAGCGATTGCTCATTGGCACCTTCAAACAAGACGCTTGCTCGCTGGATGGCAACTTCGTCTTTCAGCCATCCCGCCGACGGAACCGCTCCGTCGACGTAAAACCGGAATGTTGAACCATTCGGATTGGCGTTTCCATTTGTCAGCCAGATGGGTTGGTTGGCGCTGCGCTTGTCGCCCTCTCGCCCGTGCGGCATGAAACCCGTGTCTTCACAAGCCCACAAATGGCTGGACCACTCTTCGACAAGTTCGTGACTGACGGTCTCAACAGAGAGGCGCAAACCCCGCTCCAACCCGCGCCGCAGCAGCTGAGGCAACAGGTTGAGAGAGCTCTCGTGTTCGAGGTGATAGAACCAGAGTTCCGGCATCAGGACTCGTAATGCTGCGCAACAAGATGGTTAAGCAGGCGAACGCCCCAGCCAGAAGCCCAGCCCTGATTGATCGGTGACTTGACGGAATCCATTGCGGTTCCGGCGATATCGAGATGGACCCACGGCACCCCATTGACAAAGCGCTGCAGGAACTGCGCCGCTACGATAGAGCCCGCAAACCTGTTGCCGATATTCTTCATGTCGGCGACATCATGATCAATCAGTTTGTCGTATTCTGGGGCAAGCGGCATGCGCCACACCTTTTCGCCGGTCGCAAGTCCGGCGTCGGTCAGCCGGACAGCAAGTTCATCATTGTTGGAAAACAGGCCGGCGTGTTCCTTTCCGAGCGCCACCAGTATGGCCCCGGTCAGAGTCGCGAGATTGATCATGAACTTGGGCTTGAAGCGGGCCTGGATGTACCAAAGCACGTCGGCGAGAACGAGCCTGCCTTCAGCGTCGGTATTGAGCACGGCAATGGTCTGGCCAGACATGGACTTCACGATGTCGCCCGGCCGCTGTGCATTGCCATCAACGGCATTCTCCACAAGCCCGATAGCGCCGATAGCATTGACCTTTGCTTTGCGCTTCGCCAGCGCAAGCATCAGCCCAGTGACGCAGGCAGCGCCGCCCATGTCCCCTTTCATGTCTTCCATGCCTGCGGCCGGCTTGATCGAGAGGCCGCCCGTGTCAAAGGTCACGCCTTTTCCGATGAATGCCAACGGCTTTTCACCCTTCTTGCCGCCATCCCAGCGCATGACAACGATGCGGGGTGGATGGGGCGAACCTTGGCCGACACCAAGCAGAGCACCCATGCCGAGTTTTTTCATTTGCGCAGGAGCGAGGATTTCAATCTTGATGCCCTGCTTCGCCAGGCTTTTGGCCCGCTGAGCAAATACCTCGGGCGTCAATATGTTGGCAGGCTCATTGATAAGGTCGCGCGCGAAATGGTTGCCTTGCGCAACCGAATCTAGCACGGAAAATTTCTGCTGCGCCGCTCCGGGAGCATCAGTCTGGATGCTGAGCGACTGCAGCGTGTCGCCATTCTTTTTTTTCGTCTTATAGGTGTCAAAGCGATAGGCCCGCAGCCGCACCCCGGAGGCCAACAGCGCTTCGGCCTGCCCCTGCTTCAGCTTGTGGCCCGCAGGAAACGCCGTAACTGTGGCTGACTTGGCCTTGCCGGCCTGCAGCATGCCGGCTATGGCACCGCCCAAAAGCTCCACCTCCCGCGTGGTGATCTCAGCGGGCTTTCCAATGCCAACCAAGAGGATGAGGTCCACCCCTGGCGCAGGTGAAATCAGACTCAGCGACTGGTCCTTGTTGCCTTTGAATTCGCTGCTTTTCATGGCCCTGCTGATGAGGCCCTGCGCCTTCTTGTCCAATGCAGCAACAGATTCAGGCAGCTCACCACCTTCGGCAAGGGGGACAACAACGGCGCCCTTAGCCAAAACGCCGGATCGGGTGAAACTGATTTTCATGTGAAGGAACCTAATTGGAGGGGACTTGGCCCGCAAAAAGCACGAGTCCCCACCCATTGCAACAGCCTCAACCCATGGCCGATTCGGGCAGCTTCTTGATTCCCGGCCATTTTTTGACCGCAAGGGAAGAGAAGAATAATACTCCACAGGGGAGATCGGGCCTTCCCGAAGCAGGAAAACCCCGTTAATACTTCGTAACAGTTCGTGAGCGGCCGGAAAAAGGCAAAGAAGTTGGCATTGGCAGGCTGGGAGCAAAGGGCACGACGGCGCGGGGGCATCCGGATGATTTTGGCCGGAGGCATAAGTGTTGCTGCGCTGTTGCTTTGTGCAGTGCCTGCCTTGGCCATTGAAGAGAAACCGTTCATCAAGCCGGTGACTGAGGAACCACCTCCCGGCACCCAAGCAGATTTTTCCGCCGACAAGGTCACCTACGATCCTCAGACGGAATTGGCCGTGGCAACCGGCAAAGTCGTCATCACCTATGGTCCTTATGTCCTCAACGCGACCAAGGTGACCTACAACCAGGAGACTGGCGTCTTCACCGCCAATGGTTCCGTGCAGTTGCGTGAGCCCAACGGCAACGTGATGCTGGCGCAGCAACTTGAACTAAAGAACAAGTTCAAGGAGGGCTTTGCCCGGCACCTGAAAGCCCTTCTGACCAACAATGTCACCATCACGGCGGAATATGCGGTGCGCAAGGTCGGCAAGATCACCGTCTTCGAAAAATCGAGCTATACCGCCTGCGACGGCTGCACGACGCGCTTCGGTCAACCCTTGTGGGAACTTGTTGCCGACGAAACCATTCACGACCAGAACACCAAAACCCTCTATCACAAGAATCCGCGCCTGAAATTGGGTGGCGTAACGGTTGCAGCCCTGCCCTATTTCGAGCATGCCGATCCGACCGTGAAGCGCCGCACCGGTTGGCTGATGCCGTCATTCAGCCACGCATCCCAATATGGCTTTGGAGTGGAAGTCCCCTATTTCTGGGCCTTGGCCCCGGACAAGGATTTGACCTTCCGGCCGATACTGACAACCAAGCAAGGCTTGGTGGGAGATGTAGAGTGGCGCCAAGCCATGAACTCGGGGGGGTACAATATTCGTGCCTATGGAGTTTACGAGCTGTCGCCACATCCCGACTCTACGGATGACAATTGGCGCGGTGCTTTGAAGAGTAAGGGCGACTTCGCCCTCAATGAGGACTGGTCGTGGGGTTGGAATGGAACTGCCGTAAGCGACGAGAAGTTCCTGGACGACTATGACTTTGATGACAGGCGCATTGCCCAGAACGAAGTTTACGTGAGGGGGCTCTGGGACAGGAACTACGTTTCCGCGCAGGCGCTTAACTTCATTGCGCTGAATGAAGGCGTCGATCAAAGCAGCCTCCCGACCGCGCTTCCCTACGCAATGGGTGAGCATTACTTCAGCGAACCGGTGATGGGCGGCGACCTCCGGTTCAACTGGCGCACCTATTCCATCCTGCGGGAAGAGGCTTCCACACCCTTCACCGAGGTCAACCACGGCACCAGCCAGACCCGCGCCAGCGGTGAGCTGAGCTGGAAGTCGGAGTATATTGGCGACCTTGGTACGGTCATCACGCCTTTTGCCAGCGTGCGCAATGACATATACATATCGAACAACGTGCCTGATCTCGCGGCACCTGGCGGCCAGCATGACAGCGAAACGGAAATGCGGATCCTGCCGGCGGCCGGTATTGATGCCCGCATGCCGTTCATCGGCAACCACGAGTTCGGGCAAGGCGTATTTTCGCCTGTCTTCCAGTTCATTGCGGCGGGTGACGAGGGCGACCTCGGCAAGATTGGCAATGAAGACGCCATTACTCTCAATTTCGATAGCACCAGCCTCTTCCTGGCCGATAGGTTCACAGGCTACGATCGCTATGAAAGCGGGGTCCGTGCCAACGTCGGAATGACTTATTCATTCCTGGGCAACAATGGCGGCATCGTGAAGGCAAGCCTTGGAGAGTCATTCCACCTTGCCGGAGATAACAGCTTTGTCGACGGATCTGGGCTTGAAGGCTCGAGTTCTGATCTTGTCGGAGCGATCCTCTTCCAACCGTGGAACAATTTCGGATTTTCCTATCAGATGCGTATGGAAGAGGATCTCTCGGCCATTAACCGGCATGAACTGCTCGCCGGCCTAACTTTTGACAGGTTTGCTTTTAATGCTGGTTATCTGGATATTGCCGCGGAACCGGCCTATGGCCGCCTGACCCGTGATCACTGGATTGAAGGTGATGCGCGCGTCAGCATGGGCGACGGCTGGTTCTTGTTCGGCGGCGCGCGCTACGATCTCGAACGGGATAATCTGTCCTCAACAACCGCCGGATTGGAATTCGACTGTCAGTGCATGAACTTCAAGCTCGCATACACGGGAAGCGATACCGAAGATACCGGTGTGACGGATCATCGAGTCATGATGTCAATCGATTTTGCCACTCTCGGCGGAACATCATTCGGCACGGGTTTCTGATCTTCATGTTTGAGCAACGTTCGCAGCTGCGCCTGGGTTCCTTGGTTCTTGCCTTGTTTCTGGCGGCGGCTTCAACCTTACATTTCGCGGCTTCAGCGCAAGCCGAGACTGCGCAAGTACTTGTCACAATTAACGATTTACCGATTACGACCTTCGACGTGCAGCAGCGCATATCGCTCTGGAAGCTGGTCGGCAGCAAGCCCGCAAGCGGCGACCTGAAGAAGAAGGCGCTCGATGAATTGATTGATGATGTCGCCGAGATCGAGGAAGCCAAACGCCGGGGCCTCGCGGCCAGTGAGGACGAAATCAACAAGAGAATGGAAGGCATTGCCAAGAGTCTAAAAACGGATACCGGCGGTCTGAAGTCGAAACTCAAGAGTCAGGGCGTCTCCGTCGTCGCCATGCGGCAATATATTTCGGCGCAGTTTGCCTTCCATCGCCTTGTCCGGGCCAGCGGTGAAAAAGGGCTCACTGTCACTGACGCTGACGTCAAGAAGCGGACGGCTGAATTCAAGGCAGAGATGGATGCCAACATCAAAAGGCAGATCGCCAAGATCGAATCCGATCCTCGCCGCAAACCCGTGACCGTCTACCAGATCATGGAAATAAACTTTCCACTGGATGCTGGCGGCGGTGAGATCACGCCGCAGATCATCCAGTCCCGGGCCATTGAGGTCAATCAATTCGTGAGGCGCTTTAAGGGTTGCGAGTCAGCGCGAGAGGCCGCTTCAGGGATTTTCAATGTCAAGGTCAGCAAGATGATTGAGGCCGACAGCGCAAAAATACCGCCGCAACTCAAGGCCGCACTCGATTCCGTAAAGGCAGGCAACGCCATTGGCCCCGTCCGCGGAGAGAAGGCCCTCCAGGCACTCGCCTTCTGCGGGATACGCAAGGTTGTGCCTCCAAAAGTGAAGCGCCCGGAAAACATAAAATATCCCAACGAAGAACAGGTGCGCGGAATCATCGAGCAGGAAAGATTTTCCGCAATCCAGAACAAGATGCGTGGTACCTGGCGCAAGGGTGTGCTGATTGAATTCCGCGACCCCAGCCTCAATCAGTGAAGCAGCAGCCGCCCATTATTCTGACGGCAGGTGAACCCGGCGGCATCGGCCCTGAAATAGCTATCAACGCCTGGCAGGAACTCCGGGGCGACAGTTCGTGCTCCTTTGCGATACTCGCTGACATCGATCATTTGCGAATGCTGGCCGAGACGCTTGGACGGAATGTAAAGCTGCTGCCGATTAAGGAGATCGAAGACTGCAAGCCGCACTCTGCCGATGGCCTGCCGGTCCTTCACCGGCCTTTGCCGCGGCAGGTGCAACCGGGAACAGCGGCCAGTGAGACTGCCAAATGGGTGATGTCGTTGATCCGCGAAGCGGCCGAAGCGTGTCTGGCGGGCGAGGCATGCGCCATGGTCACCAATCCCATCCAAAAGGAAGCGCTCTACGCCGCTGGTTTCGAGTATCAGGGGCACACGGACTATCTGGCCTCTATTGTGCGCGAACATGGCCACGACGCGCATGCGGTAATGATGCTTGTCGGTGGCGGGTTGAGGGCGGTGCCAGTCACCGTTCACATTCCCCTCAAAGATGTGCCAATCCACCTTTCGCAAGATGCCATCATCAGGCAGACGCGTATTGTTGCAAGAGAACTTAAAAGCAAGTTTGGGGTGAATGCACCCCGTCTGGCAGTGACGGGCCTCAATCCCCACGCTGGAGAAAACGGCAGTATGGGCCGCGAGGAGCTGGATGTCATTGCCCCGGCCATTGCAACTCTGCGTGCAGAAGGCATTCTGGTTGCAGGCCCCTTGCCCGCCGACAGCGCCTTCACGCCGGAGATGCGCGAGACCTACGACGCCGTCCTGTGCATGTACCACGACCAGGCCTTGATCCCGGTGAAGGCACTGGACTTTCATGGTGGTGTCAATGTCACCTTGGGCTTGCCATTCATTCGCACTTCGCCTGACCATGGCACGGCGCTCGCACTCGCAGGCTCGGGCAAGGCAAGGGCCGATAGCTTGATCGCCGCCATCAGACTTGCCGCCACCATGGCCCAAAGGGCCGCCGGTGCCTGAACCGCAAGAACTGGCCTTCGATGGCCTGCCTCCACTGCGCGAGGTGATCGAGCGTCATGGCCTTTCCGCTCGGAAGTCGCTGGGGCAAAACTTTCTCTGTGACCTTAATCTCACGCGCCGCATTGCAAGGACGGCGGCACCCTTGGAAAATTTCCATGTCGTCGAGGTCGGTCCGGGACCTGGCGGCCTCACGCGCGCCCTGCTGACAGAAGGCGCAACGAACCTCCTTGTCATCGAGGCAGACGAAAGAGCCGTTCCCGCCCTCGATGAAATTGGAAGCCGATATCCGGGCCGCCTCGCCATCATCCGCGAAGATGCTCTCGGACAGGATTGGCAGCTTGTCCTGAGGAAGCCAGTCAAGATCGTTGCAAACTTGCCTTACAACGTCGGCACGGCGCTGCTAGTGCAATGGCTTTCCATGGAGCCCTGGCCGCCGCCCTACGCTTCGCTCACCCTGATGTTCCAGAAAGAGGTTGCCCTGCGTATTGTCGCAAAGCCGGGCGAGGATGCCTACGGCCGCCTTGCAGTACTATGCCAATGGCGCTGTACGGCTGCAAGACTGTTTGACGTTAATCGTGCGGCTTTCACGCCGCCGCCCAAAATCACTTCCAGCGTCGTTCAATTGATTCCCCGGCAATTTCCGCTAGTGCCATGCAAGCTGAAATCACTTGAAACAGTGACCGCAGCCGCATTCGGCCAGAGGCGAAAGATGCTGAGATCAAGCCTCAAGGGACTCTTCGCGAATCCGGAATTAGTTCTCGAACCTTTGGGCTACAGAGGCACGGAGCGTGCCGAGGAACTGCCAGTGGAGGCATTTGGCCAATTGGCGCTTCAACTCGAACAATCGCACGCTCAAACTTGAGCGCGCCTACAGCTCCTTCGTCAAATTCCTTACGAACTCCGCTAGGCCCAGTTGCCGACGGCGCTTCAGCCGCTCCGCCGTCAGGATGGCGAACACCTGCTGATGCGCCTTTTCGAGATCATCATTGACCACCACATAATCATATTCGGGCCAGTGGCTGATCTCATGCGCCGCTTCCGCCATGCGCTTAGCAATAACCGCAGAGGAGTCCTGGGCCCGCTTGATGAGGCGTTCGCGCAGAACGTCCGGAGCAGGCGGCAGAATGAAAAGCCGCACAAGATCGTCCTTCATGGCCTGCGCAAGTTGCTGTGTACCCTGCCAGTCGATGTCAAACAACACATCGCGACCCGCCGCAAGCGCTGTCTCGACCGGCTTGCGGGGCGTGCCATAGAGATTGCCAAAAACATTGGCCCATTCCAGAAGATCTCCATCCGCAACCATCGTCTCGAAGGCATCATTGCTGATGAAGTAATAGTCTTTCCCGTCAACTTCGCCCGGTCTTGGTTTTCGCGTGGTCACCGACACGGACATTGAAATGAGCTTGTCCGCCGCGAGCAGCTTGCGGGAAAGAGTCGTCTTCCCCGCACCCGAAGGTGATGACATGATGAACAGTAGCCCGCGGCGCGCAATGCCGGCAAAGAATGAGGCTTGAGGAGCAGTGGTCATGGACAGGTCATTCTATGTTCAGGGCCTGCTCCCGCAGATTGTCAATCACCAGCTTGAGTTCGAGGCCGGTTTCGGTAAGCGAAATATCCGCCGATTTGGAACACAGAGTGTTTGCCTCGCGGTTGAGTTCCTGCACCAGAAAATCAAGTTTTCGGCCTGCTGCTTCGGACGCTTGAAGGAGTTTTCTGGCTGCGGCAACATGCGAGAGAAGCCGGTCCAGCTCTTCCTGGATGTCTGACTTTGTCACCAGCAGCATGGCTTCCTGATAAAGGCGCTGTTGATCGAACGAAGTGGATGCATCAAGCAGCCGCTGCACCTGCTCGGAAAGCCTCTGCCGCACGGCCTCAGGCCGTCTTGCCGGATTGTCACGGGCTTGGAGCGCCAATGACTCAATGCGCACGATCTGGTCGGCAAGTATTGCGGCAAGCCGCTCTCCCTCGTTGCGGCGCGCCTTGGCCAGCTCGGTCAGCGTTTCCTCAAGGCCTAGAAGAAGCTCCGCGTCCTGCGCAGTCAGCGTGGTTTCATCGGGCATCGCATCGACCAGTTCGACAACACCTCTGACATTGAGCAGTTGCGCCACATCTACAGGCGGGCCACCCACGCTTTCGCGGTGCTTTTCCGCGATAGCCGCGAGCTTCTCCAGGAGTTCGTCATTGACCAGCACAGTGCCTTCGCGCCGCTGCTCCTGCACCTGCAAGCCGATTTGCAAATTTCCCCGCTTGAACTTGGCGCTGGCGAGTGCCCTTGCCTGTTGCTCCAGGCGCTCGAAATTGGGCGGCAGGCGCAGCCGCACATCAAGGCCCTTGCCGTTGACGGAGTTCGGTTCCCACGCCCACGCGAAGCCGTTGATTGCGCCGCTGGCCCGGGCAAACCCTGTCATACTGCTGAGTGTGGAAGTCAATGCCTCGTCCCGCCTGGAATCACCTAGAGTTGCGGGCCTTTTAGCGCAAGCAATGCCCGCTAGGCCATGGCGGCGAGAACGGTCGCACCCAATTCACAGTTTCTTTTTCTGCTTGATCAGTGGGACAGGTATTTTGCGGCCATCAACCACAACAACTGTTCCCGGAACAAACTCCACTGCGACCTGGCTGGCACCGGCGGCAGGCGTTGTGGCCTCTGCAACCTCCGGCTTCGGTTTCTTTGCGACTGGGCGCGGCGGGCTCACCGGCTTGGGTAACGCCGCAACTTGCGCGTCCGGCTTCTCACCGGCAGGAGCAGGAACGGGCTGTGCCGCCTGCTGCGTCTGCGTTGCTTCTGCAATGGCCGCATCTTCCGCTCCAGTGGTGGGGCTCGCAGACGCAACTGCTGGCGCTGTTGCAGGAAGCGTTGGAAGCTCGGGCTGCACCACCGTATTTTGAGCCCCCACCTGCGTCTCAGCCTCTCCAGCCGAAGCAATTGCAGCGCCAGGCACAGACCTACCAGCGCTCTGCTGCGACCGCCACTTCGCGACATTGGCGTTGTGTTCTTCCAGCGTCTTTGCAAAGGCATGTCCGCCGGTACCATCTGCCACGAAATAGAGATCGTCGGTCGCCATCGGCGCGGCAACGGCTTCCAATGCGGCACGGCCAGGAATGGCAATCGGGCCCGGCGGCAGGCCATCGATCTGATAGGTGTTGTAGGGCGTCACTTTATCGATGTCTTCGCGCAACAGAGGCCGCTCAAGTTTTCCCTGGCCGCCCACCATGCCATAGATAATTGTCGGGTCGGACTGCAGCCGCATGCCCTGCTTGAGCCTGTTGAGGAAAACGGCGGCAACCCTGGGCCGCTCTTCGGCAATGCCCGTTTCTTTCTCCACAATTGACGCAAGCGTGACGAACTCGTCCTTGCTCTTGATAGGAGAGTCTGGTGTCCTGCGAGACCAAATCTCGTTAACAATCTTCTCCTGGGCCGCCATCATGTCCTTGACGAGCTTCGCCCTCGATATGCCACGCCTGAAAACGGCCGTGTCAGCGACTATCGCACCCTCCGGAACGTCCGTTGTCGGAACGGGCTCACCAGTAAGAACCTCATTGCTGTTGATCCTCGCCAGCGCCATCTGGCTTGTCCAGCCTTCAGGGATGGTGAGTTTATGGGCCACAACCCGGCCGGCGGAAATGATGTCCAGCACATTCGCCATGGTGGCGCCGGGTTGGAATTCATACTCACCTGATTTTAACGTTTTTCCCCTCAAGTCCCAAAGGATCGCTGCGCCATTGAGTACGCGTGAATCGGAAATAATATTTTCCCGTTCAAGTGAACTTGCGATTTGGGTACGACTCGCACCATCCAGAAGGACAATCGTCTTGGCCTCAGCGAGCGGACCTTCTGCCGTAAATTTGATCCAGCCCCAGACCAGCACTGCCGCAACGGCGATGCCGAAAATGAGACCCCAGCCAACCAATGAAGCAAGAACGCGCGTAAATGCCGGCCGCCTCTTCTTGGTCTTCACGGCGTCAGGTATGCGCTCCAAGTCCTGCTCGTCTTGCAAGCCGGTGCCCTCCTCTGGCGCCTTGTCCGCTTGTTCCAGTCTAGGCCGCAAGGCGGCGGAAAATCAATGAGGCGTTGGTGCCTCCAAAACCAAAGGAATTGGACAGAACTGTGTTGATCTCTTTGGGCTTGGCAACCTTGGGAACGAGATCAATGGCTGTCTCGACCGACGGATTGTCGAGATTAAGCGTTGGCGGGCAGATATTGTCGCGCATGGCGAGAACCGAAAAAATCGCCTCCACAGCGCCTGCCGCACCGAGCAGATGACCAATAGCCGATTTCGTTGAAGACATCGCAAGCTTTGCGGCATTATTGCCGACAATCCGCTCCACGGCCCTGAGCTCAATCTCATCGCCGAGCGGTGTCGATGTGCCATGGGCATTGATGTAGTCGAGGTCGCCTGCCGAGATGCCCGCCCGCTTCAATGCGGCCTGCATGCAACGGAAGGCGCCGTCGCCGTCTTCGGAAGGCGCGGTGATGTGATAGGCATCTCCAGACATGCCGTATCCGATCACTTCGCCATAGATCTTCGCACCCCTCGCCTTGGCGTGCTCGAGCTCTTCCAGAACGAGAATGCCTGCGCCTTCACCCATGACGAAACCGTCGCGATCCTTATCGTAGGGCCGTGAAGCTTTCTCAGGCGTATCATTGAAAGCGGAAGACAGCGCCTTGCAGGCAATGAAGCCGGCAATGCCGATCCTGCAGATGGCTGACTCGGCGCCGCCCGCCACCATCACGTCTGCATCACCGAAAGAGATGATCCGTGCGGCATCGCCGATGGCATGTGTACCCGTGGCGCAGGCCGTCACGACGGCATGGTTTGGACCCTTGAAGCCAGTGTGAATGGAAATGAGGCCGGATGCCAGATTGATGAGCGAGCCCGGGATGAAGAACGGCGAAACGCGTCGTGGGCCCTTCTCTTTCATCAAGAGCGTCGTATCCTGGATGCCCGTAAGACCTCCGATACCCGAGCCCACAAGCACGCCAGAGCGATATTTCTCGTCTTCAGTCTTTGCCTGGTAGCCGGAATCCGCCAGCGCCTGCTTGGCGGCGATTACCGCAAACTGAATGAAATCATCATAACGCCGCTGGTCCTTTGAATCGATCCAATCATCGCGCTTCAGCGTGCCGTTACTGCCGTCACCTTCCTTCACCTCGAAGGCGATGCGCGTGGGAAGGTCTGAGGCATCGAAGCGCGTAATCGTGCCCGCCCCGGACTTTCCCGCCAGCATGTTCTGCCAAGTTGTGTCGACGTTCGCCCCGAGGGGAGAAACCATGCCAATTCCGGTGACTACGACGCGCCGCATGCAAGCCTCTTCAATTCAAGTGATTGAGCAGGATGAAACAACAAAAAGCGGGGAAGGAGAAGGCCCCTGCCCCGCAAGTTTGGATGATTGCGGACCCTGCCAAGACGGTGGGCCCGAAGTCTTCAGGCCTGGGCCTTTTCAATGAATTTCACTGCATCGCCGACGGTCTGAATGGTCTCAGCCGCATCATCCGGGATTTCGATGCCGAACTCTTCCTCAAAAGCCATAACCAGTTCGACGGTATCAAGGCTGTCTGCGCCAAGATCATCGATGAAGCTCGCTTCCGGCTTCACCTTGTCGCCATCGACACTCAAGTGCTCGACGACGATTTTCTTAACGCGCTCAGCGATATCGCTCATGTATGTGTCCTCAAAAACTCTCAGTAGCGCCATGCTAGAGTGGAGGCTCCTCTTGCCCCGCGTACCCCAGCAGACTGGCGCGCTTCCTAGCATAAATCGCGGGAGCGTCAAAAGGGAGAATATTTTCCAATTCGTTCAATGGGCTGGCAAGTTTCGCACATGCACTCAAATCATCGCCATGCCGCCGTTGACATGCAGCGTCTGGCCCGTGACATAACCCGCCTCTTCAGATGCGAGAAAAAGCACTGCCGCGGCAATGTCATCGGGTCCTCCCATGCGCCCTGCGGGGATGCGGCCAAGGATGGTCTCCTTCTGCTTGTCGTTGAGGACCTCCGTCATCGCGGTCGCAATGAAGCCCGGCGCTACGCAATTGACCGTCACACTGCGCGCCGCCAGTTCTTGCGCCATCGATTTCGACATGCCGATGATGCCCGCTTTTGAGGCCACATAGTTCGCCTGGCCTGGATTGCCGGTCACACCCACGATCGATGTGATGGAAATGATCCGCCCCCAGCGCTTCTTCATCATGCCACGCATGGCCGACCGCGACAGCCTGAAGGCTGATGACAGGTTCACATCCAGTACCATCTGCCAATCCTCATCCTTCATCCGCATGGCAAGGCCGTCCCGCGTGATCCCGGCATTGTTGACCAGAATGTCAAGGCCGCCCATGGCTGCCTCGCCTGCCGGAACAAGTTTCTCGACCTCCTCCGCGCTTGAAAGATTGCAGGGCAGCACATGCACGCGCTCCCCGCCCAGTGATGACTTCAACTCCTCAAGCACCTGCGCCCGCGTGCCAGAAATGGCAACAGCGGCACCCGCACCATGCAGCGTTTTCGCGATAGCGGCACCAATGCCGCCCGTTGCGCCCGTCACCAGTGCTGTCTTGCCTGCCAAAGAAAACATGGTTCAGCCTTTCAATTGTGCCGCAGCGGCAGCAACATCTTCTGGTGTTCCAACCGCAAAGGCCTTCGACTCTGGTGCATTCTTCTTAGCAAGCCCGGTCAACACCTTGCCGCTGCCAAGTTCCACAAACGTCGCAACACCGAGCGCGCTCATGGCGGCAACGCATTCACGCCAGCGCACAGTACCCGTCACCTGCTCGACTAGCCGCTTGCGGATTTCGCCGGGGTCAGTGATGGGGGTCGCAAGCACATTTGCCACGACAGGAACGATCGGCACCTTCATCTCCGCCTTTGCCAAAGCCTCGGCCATTGCGTCTGCCGCAGGCTGCATCAACGCGCAATGAAAGGGAGCAGAAACGGGAAGCAAGATGGCACGCTTTGCACCCTTGGCCTTGGCAATCTCCAGCGCCCTCTCCACGGCGGTCTTGTGCCCCGATACCACCACCTGACCATCAGAATTGTCATTGGCCGCCTGACACACCTCACCCTGCGCCGCCTCCGCCGCCACGCCGGCCGCAGCGGCGAAATCAAGTCCCAACAGCGCCGCCATTGCACCGCTTCCAACTGGTGTTGCTGCCTGCATGGCGCGGCCACGAATGCGCAGCAGACGTGCTGCATCGGTGATTGAAAACGTCCGGGCCGCAGCCAACGCGGAATATTCCCCTAGCGAATGCCCCGCGACATAGGAAGCGGTGCTGCCGACACCAATGCCGTGTTCGGCTTCGAGAGTTCGCACCACCGCCATGCTCACTGCCATCAGGGCCGGCTGCGCATTTTCTGTCAACGTCAAGTCCGCTTCCGGCCCGTTCCACATCAAGTTAGACAGCTTCTGTCCAAGCGCGGCGTCAACTTCCTCGAATACGGCGCGCGCCGCCGCAAACTGCTCGGCCAGCGCCCTGCCCATGCCAACGGCCTGGCTTCCCTGCCCCGGAAATACAAATGCAATGCTCAAATGGCTCACTCCGCTCTCGCCCGCCCCGTCTCACGTCAAGGCCATCAAGTCAAGTTAACGAGGCTATTTCTTCTTCACGCCTGCAAGCTGCATCATCATATCGATCATGCGCGGCACGAAGCGGTCGCCATAGCCCAACGTTTCGGCAAGCACGAAAGATTGGTGGATGGTTTCACCAATGGGCGACGGCACCGGCAACTGCTCGGTCATGTTAGTATAATAGCGCAAATCCTTCCGCGCATTGCGGATGGCGAACTGCGCCTGGCTGTCATCATCCGACAATGGCACATTGATCAGTCTGCCAAACATGACCGAAGCAGCCCCTCCCCCCGTCACGATGTCACGCAACGCTTCGATCTTGATGCCGGCCTTCAGGGCCACGGTGATAGCTTCGGCGGCAATCGCCGCATTACCGAGTGCCAGGAAATTGTTGATGAGCTTCACCTGATGCGCGCTCCCAACATCACCGCAGTGAACGATGAGATCGGCGAAGGTACTCAGCACCGGCCTTATCTGATCAATGACGGCGGCTTCACCGCCGACCATCAACCCAAGTTTTCCAGCCGCGGCCTCTTTCGGCGTGCGCGTCATCGGCGTATCCACAAAGGTGATGCCTTTGGCAGCGCAATCGGCAGCGATTTTCTTGGTTGAATCAGGAATGGCCGTAGAGCAGTCCGCAACCAATAGGCCTTTCTTGCCGCCAGCGAGGACGCCCTTTTCGCCATACATTGTCTCTTCGACCTGCGGCGTGCCCGTCACGCAGAGGATCACAAAGTCGGAAGCAGCAGCGATTTCCGCAGGTGTTTTCAGTTCTTTCGCACCACTCTTTACGAGGTCCTCGACCGATCCTCTGTTGCGGTGCGCCATGACATTCAGCGCATAGCCCTTTTCCAGAACATTCTTGCCGATGCCATGGCCCATAAGGCCAACGCCAATCAGGCCCACCATCTTGATACTCATCTGTGTTCCCCTTTCGCAAAATCAACAAACTGATCCGGCTCGAGGATCAGCAGTTGATCGTCGGCCTTGTGCTTGAAACCGCGCCGTTCATAGAATGCGCGAGCCTTGCTGTTTGTCACGTCAACTTCAAGCTTGATAAAACTGGCACCCAACGCAAGTGCCTCACGGGCAACGCGGCGCAGCAACTTGTCTCCCACCTTCTGGTCACGGGCATGCTCCATCACATAGATGTCGCTGATATAGATGCCCTTGGCGCCGCGCCATGAGGAATAGGTCATCACCCACAGGCAGCAGCCGACCAGCAAACCGGAGTTTTCGGCAACCATCACCCGCGCCAGTCCATCTGCATTCCGAAGGCTTTCCCCTGTCACCTTCGGCACTACCGCCAGCCCCAAGTCCCTGGGTAGTTGCCGCAACATAGTGACGACAGCATCCTCCTCGCCGGGTCGCATGGGTCTGACGCCAATGCTCATCGCCCAAGTCCTTCAAATAGTGCGGCGAGGTTACGGCCAAGCGATAGCGAGGGATAGCCGCCTTCCTGGATCACGGCCATCGGCAGTTTCAATCCGGCAATGGCCGCGCCGATTGCCGTGAAGTCTTCTATCCTGATGGCAAAGCCCTGGAACGGATCGTCGATAGAGATGTCCAGTCCCGCCGCGATAACCAGATGATCGGCACCAAAATCAGTGATTGCTTTGAACGCCACATCCAGCACTTGCAAGTATCCCTTTACATCGAGCCCGCGCTCTCGCGGCAGATTGAGATTGAAGCCCTCTCCTGCCCCGCGCCCGCGCTCGTCTTCATAGCCCCAGAAGAACGGATAGAAACGTTTTGGGTTGGCGTGAATGGAAACGGTCAGCACATCGGCACGGTCATAGAATATCGCCTCGGTGCCATTGCCATGATGCACGTCGATATCAAGAATGGCGACACGCTTGCCGGATCGCGCCAAAATTTCTGCCGCGATGGCGCTGTTGTTGAAAAAACAGAACCCCGCCGC
Source organism: Hyphomicrobiales bacterium (assembly GCA_020029455.1). Taxonomy (GTDB): domain Bacteria; phylum Pseudomonadota; class Alphaproteobacteria; order Rhizobiales; family Aestuariivirgaceae; genus Aestuariivirga. Next base: position 1,411 of record JAIBJH010000028.1, on the reverse strand, counting down.
AAGATCAGATGCCGCATGGTGCCCCGGCGGACGGCACAGGGCATAGGTGAGCCGTTCGCCTGCGAGCACCAGTCGCGCCGCTTCCGCCGCACAAGCGGCGCTCGCCCTTGCCGCGGCGAGTGTGGTCTCGGTTACAGGGCATGCACCATCACCCAGGTAGAAACCGGCCTGGCCGACCACTGCGTCAGGGCGGGTCGCTGGCGGCAGGCTAGCGCGTTGAATGGCGTAGACATTCGGCAAGGGTATATCGCTCGATCCCGGTACACGTGACCAGCGCTCGCGCAGCGTATCCAGGAACGAAATATAGTCCGGGCTGTGGACTAGGCCGATCACAAAGTCGTTTATGGAACGGGGCTTCCGCACTTCACTTCCCAACGCCTTCACACCCTCCATCAGCATGTCGATGCGTTCAGGTTTTTCGGGGATCGGTTGCGGCCTTCCCGCTACGATGAATGTTTCGGGCGCATGGGTGCGTTGCACGGGATCGTAGAGTGTAATCATGGAATTGCGGCGGGCCTTGCTTTGCAGCTAAGACTGCATGGTGAAAGCCTTTTCCGCAAGAGTATGTACCGCATGAATGCCCCTACACATCCGCTGCCTCCCAGCATCCATTCAACAGGTGCTTTGCCGAAGGTGGCCTGGGCCAAGGGATCCTATCTCTATGACATCGACGGCAAAAAATACATCGACGGTTCAGGTGGCCCCGCCGTCTACTGCATCGGGCACTCAAACACAGAGGTGAACGACGCCATCAAGCAGCAGCTTGACCGCATCGCCCACGGCTACCGCTATAATTTCACCACTGACGCACTGGAGCAACTGACCGAGATCATTGCTAATCGCTGTGGCGGCACGCTGAAGCACATGATTTTTGTCACCGGCGGTTCCGAAGCCGTTGAGAGTTGCCTCAAGCTTGCCCTGCAGTATCAAACGGCCATTGGCCGGAAATCGCGCCGCCGCTTCATTGCCCGCGAGAGGTCCTGGCACGGCAACACGCTTGGCGCACTTGGCGTCTCCGGATTCCTTGAGCGCCGTACACCCTTCGAAAGCGCCTTCATCGACGCCATCCGGATATCGCCCACCAACATCTACCGTCCCATTGAAGGAGCCACCGCCGAGACAACGGGGGAAGTCTGCGCCAAGGAACTGGAAGAGACAATTCTACGACATGGCGCAGACACCATCGCCGCTTTCGTCTTCGAGCCTGTGGTGGGTGCAGCGGGTGGATGTGTCCCGGCCCCACCCGGATACGCCAAACGCGTGCGCGCGATTTGCGACCGTTATGGCGTCTTGATGATCGCCGATGAAGTGATGTGCGGCGTCGGCCGTTGTGGTACCTGGCGTGCGCTCGAACATGACGGCGTAGAACCGGACGTCATGTCGGTCGCAAAGGGGCTCGCTGCGGGCTATC
>JAIBJH010000179.1 GCA_020029455.1 Hyphomicrobiales bacterium | reverse complement strand
CTGGGTTTCCGGATGACCCCGGAGGGGTGGGACGCGATTTCAGCTCCGCGTCCTGAGCATCGATTCACGATGTCAAACAACGAGAGGGATATAGGTGGTCCTCGCTCCTATGTCAAGTCTAAAATCCTATATACGGATAAATTTCTGAAAGCCCGATGCTATCAGAGGCTTATGCCAGTCGAAGACATCGAGCTGTGCGTTCCGGAATCAGATCGCCCAATCGAATTCGTCACCCTGCGTATGCGGGCGCCTACTTTAATGATTGCTGAGTGAAAAGCCGCATCCCCGCCGTAGCCTGTCCTCGCGAAGGCGGGGGCGGGAATGGCGAATAAAATGAAAGCAGTTCCAATTAGCTCTTCGAGGAAATGACGCGCAGCTTCTGGCGCTCGGCGTCGGTGGGCTTTGCATCGGCTTCCGCTTCGATCTCAACTATCGGCTTTTCGGCAGTCACTTCGGCGGTGCGAAACTGGTTCTGCAAAATTTGCGGGTTGTGGCGGATGGCGCCGTCCACATAGGCGCCGGGCTCAATGCTGATGGTGTCGTTGTAGACATCACCTTCGATGTGGGCGCCTGCATAAACGTAGACTGCGCCACCCTGGATGGGGCCCATGACGCGTCCGCGGATGTGGATGATCTCTCCGGTGATGTCGCCATAAACGACGCCAAAGCGGTCGACGACGCAGAGCTGGGCGCGCATGCGGCCCCGTACCGAGCCGTCCACATGCAGTTCACCATCGGAGACCACATGGCCCTCAATCGTCGTGTTACGGCCCACATAGGACGGCTCGACGCTCAACGGCACGGCGGCGGCAGTGTTGCCGGCTGGCTTCCGCTTGCTCTTGAAAAACATACTCATACCTCCGTTAACGATGCCGGCGCGCCGCGCATTCCGCCCGCATCGAGGCTTGGACAAATTAAAGAATACTGGCGGGGTAGCTGATTGTCACTGCCAAACTTTTGCAGGGCGGCGTTAAGGTTGCCATTCTTTCGACATGCTTAAGGGGCTTTAAGGGTTTGTCATGGAACCGAAAAGATGGCACCTAGGGCATTCCGGCGCCAAATGATTCCGCGCGCCATGGGGCGTTTTCATAGGTGAAGACGAAAGCAGCGAAAATTGCGGTGTTCATCGCCATCTGGGCGGTTGGCATCTCTGTCATTGCCATGGCCGGACTTTACTGGCGCCTGTCGCAGGGCCCGATATCGCTCGCCTTCCTCGGCGACTCCATCGAAACAGCCGTCAACGCCCAGTTGCCCGACCTCAAGATTTCGCTCGGCGACACCGAAGTGGAGCTGGATGCGGCTACCCTGACGCCACATGTCCGTACCCGGAACATTGTGCTGAAGGATGCCGACGGCCAGGTTCTGGCGAGTGCGCCGCGCGCTGGTGTTGCCTTGAGCGCGGGACGGCTGTTCCGCGGCGTGGTTTCTGTCACCGAACTCGAACTCATCAATCCGCAGGTGAGCGCCAGGCGCAGCCTCGACGGTTCGGTGGCGCTGGGCATTCAGGCGGAAGCTGCAAGTCCCGATCAGGAGATCGTGGTGGATGCCGCCGAAGCGGAATCATTCGAAGATGAACCACTGCCCACACCAAGCACTGAAGAACAGTCACAGGTGCAGCAGCTGGCGCTTTCCGGCAGGCGGCTGTTGACCATCCTCGATTCAGGCGGCCAGGACGGTGCACTGTCGCTGCTTGAGGAAGTCAAGATCAGCAGGGGTTCCTTGCGCTTCTATGACGAAGCCAATGATGCCACATGGGTGGCGCCGCAGGCCGATCTTGCCTTCCGCAGAACCGAAGGCGGCTTTGTAGTGGCAGCCAAGGCAAGTGTTGCGAGCGGCGGCGAGCCATGGACGGTCGAAGCCTCCGCCACCTATCGCAGGAACGCCAACAATTATACGGCCAACATCGCCATTGCCAATCTGGTGCCGGCCAATGTGGCGGATGAAATCTACGCCCTCTCGCAATTCGCGCGCGTAGATCTGCCCTTCACCGGCAACATCGAACTCGATGCAACCGAGACCGGCATTATCACCCGGGCCACGGGCCAGCTCTTTGCCGGTAACGGCCGCATCAGCCTGCCGAACTATCTGGCAAATCCGATTGATGTCGAAGAGGCCTCGTTCCGCGTTGGCTATCAGGGGGCGGGAAGTTCCATCGAGATTGCCGAATCCTCGATCCTCATGGCAGGCTCGCGCGCCGATGTGAAAGGCAGCTTCACGCCGCATTATGAAAGCGACGGCCGGCTTGTCTCCATCGGATTTGATCTCAGATCCGAGAACGCCAGCGTTGATCCGGATGCCAAGGATCCGACATTCGTCGACAGGGTCAATTTCGTTGGCCTCGCCTCGGTTGACCAGCAGCGGGTGGATATCGGCGACCTCGTAGTGATGTCGGGGAGCACGGGCGTCAGGTTGAGGGGCGTCATCACCGCGGGCGAGCAGTCACCGGGCATTGAGATCGCAGGACGGCTTCGCGAGGTTTCAGCAGACCTTCTCAAGAAACTGTGGCCGCCTGTTCTTGCGCCGCGCGCGCGCGGCTGGATCAACGACAATATCGAAGCGGGCAGGATCACCGACGGCACTTTCAAGGTCGATTTCCCGCCCAATGTGCTGGCCCAGGCACAGGCCGAAAAGAATCTGCCGCCGGGCGTCGTCGATCTGCAGTTCGGCATGGAAGGCGTTCAATCGAAATATTTCAAGTCGCTTCCCGTTCTAAAGGAGGCCTCAGGCCAGGCCCAACTCAAGGATAATGATTTCGAACTCCTCATCACCAGCGGCCATGCCACATTGCCTTCGGGCGAAGAGGCAACGCTGGTGCGCGGCCAATTCAACGCGAATGGCATCATGTCTGCGGCGGTGCCGGGAAAATTCGCATTTAACGTCAAGGGCAGCATTCCAGCACTCGTCGAATATGCGGCCATGCCCGATCTCAAGATGATGAGTGCGGATGGGAAGGCCCTTCCAAAGATCACGGGCAATGCCGAAGCATTCATTGGGCTGGAGTTGCCGCTGATCAAGAATGTGCCGCGCACGAGCGTCAAGGTCACGACCGATGTCAAGCTGATCGATGCTGCGCTCGCTGACGTTATTCCGGGGGTCGACCTCTCCGCGGGGCAATTCAAGGTGGCCATATCGCCTGAGAATGTCGCGGTCGCAGGACCTGCAAAGCTCAACGGCATTGCCTCAAAGGTTTCCTGGGTGAAGCCGCGCAGCGGCGGGTCTTCCAACGTCGAGATCGAGACGGTGCTTGATGCCAAGCTCAGGAACAAGCTCGGCATCAAGCTTGACAGCTTCATGAGCGGCGATGTTCCGGTAAAGGTCGCGATTGCCGGAGAAGGCGCTGGGCGCACAATCAATGTCAAAGCGGACCTTTCCGATGTGAGCATGAAGGTCTCGGCGGCTTCCTGGTCGCGCCCGCCGACTGAGGGCACGCGCGCCACTTTCAAGATCGTTGATGATGGCAAAGGCGGAAGAACCGTCGAGGACCTGGAGCTTTTGGGCAAGGGCATTCAGGCGACGGGCCGCATTGTCCTCAAATCGGGAAGCGGCTTCAGGCTGATCGATCTCAATCAGGTGGTGGTTGGCGAGGACAATTTGTTTGCGCTGCGCCTGGAACCGGCAGAGGACGGCATAGAGATCACGCTATCGGGTTCGCGCTTCGATGTGCGGCCTTACATCAAGAGCATGGTTTCACCGGCGCGGGTTTCAGGCGAGGCATCGGGCGAAGCGGGTGGACAACGCTATGTGATCAGGGCCGACCTTGAATCGGTCCTCGCCCACCGTGGGGAGGAGATCAAGAATGTGAAGGCAACTCTCGTGTCGCGCGGCGGGCAAATCGCGTCGGCGACGATCGAAGGAAAATTCCTGAGTGGCCTTCCAATTAATGTGCGGCTGACGCCGGTTGAGGGCGGGCGCGAATTCAAGGTGGCATCGGCGGATGGCGGGGCGACGCTCAGGGCCTCCAATTTCTATTCGAAGGTGGCAGGAGGAGAACTGGAATTCTACGGCCTGATGGGCAACGGGCCGGGCTCATCCATCCGCAAGGGAGAACTTAAGCTGAGGCGCTTTGATGTGCGCAACGAAGCGGCGCTGGCGGAACTTGACAGCCGGGGCCGCCCCAAGAAGTCCGGACCGCGGCAGGAAGCCATGACGTTCAAACGGCTCTCATTGCCCTTTACCACGGATGCAAAGTTTATCCGCATGTGTGACATCGAACTGAAGGGCAATGATCTCGGCGCCGTGGCGGGGGGGCTTATCCGGAAATCGGATGGTGCCATTGACATCACCGGCACGCTCATCCCGATGCAGGGGCTCACAGGCGTCCTGGAGGATGTGCCACTCATCGGATTCCTGGTGACGGGCGGCGACAATGAAGGCATTTTCGGTGTCACTTTCGCCATGGGCGGCACCATTTCCAATCCCAAGACGCAGGCCAATCCGGCTTCGGCATTTTTACCCGGCTTCCTGAGGAAAATGGCGGAGTTCCGCAGCGCCTGCAGCCGTGGCCGGGCGGTGAGCCCGCCAAGGGACCGAAACTGATCAGGCTGGCCTGATCAAAACGTGTTTCTTCTTTCCCGATGAAAGCTTGATAACTCCTTCGCCGTTCAGCATCGCGGGTTCCAGCACCATCTTGTCATCACTGACCGCTACGTCATTCACGCGGATGCCGCCGCCCTGCATGGCGCGGCGCGCCTCTCCGTTGGATTTGGCGAAACCAGCTGCGACGCAGGCCTGAAGGATGCCAGCCGGAAGGGCCAGAGTGATGGTGGGCAAGCCTTCCGCAGAAACACCTTCCTCAAAAGTCTTTCGGGCCGTTTCAGCTGCGTCATCAGCAGCGGCGCGGCCATGAAGCATGGCGGTTGCCTCATTGGCGAGGATCTTCTTGGCTTCGTTGATCTCGGAACCGCCGAGAGATTCAAGCCGCGTGATTTCATCCAATGGCAAAGTGGTGAAGAGCTTGAGGAAGCGGCCTACATCAGCATCCTCGGTGTTGCGCCAGAACTGCCAGTAATCATAGGGGCTCTTCATGTCGGCGTTGAGCCAGACGGCGCCTGTCGCCGTCTTTCCCATTTTGGCGCCGGAGGCGATCGTGATGAGGGGCGAGGTCAGGGCATAGAGCTGGTGAGTGCCCATGCGGCGGCCAAGCTCCACGCCGTTGATGATGTTGCCCCACTGATCGGAACCGCCCATCTGCAGATTGCAGCCATAGCGCTGGGCCAGCACCGTGAAGTCATAGGACTGCAGGACCATGTAGTTGAATTCGAGGAAGGAGAATTCGCTTTCGCGCTCAAGCCGGAGCTTCACGGAATCCATGGCGAGCATGCGGTTCACCGAGAAGTGCCGGCCGACATCGCGCAGCATGTCGATGTAATTCAGGGTGGCGAGCCATTCGGCATTGTCCAGCATCAGGGCACCGGACTTGTCTGTGCCGAAATGCATGAACTTCCTGAAGACGTCCTGGATGCCGCGCTTGTTGTTTTCGATGTCTTCCAGGGTGAGCAGCTTGCGGCTTTCGTCCTTGCCGGAGGGATCGCCGACACGCGTCGTGCCGCCGCCCATCAGGGCGATGGGCTTGTTGCCTGTCGCTTGCAGCCAGTGGAGCAGCATGATCTGGACAAGGGAGCCCACATGAAGGGAAGGTGCAGTGCAGTCGAATCCGATATATGCAACAACTTCCTTCTTGGCGGCGAGCGCGTCCAGGCCTTCCAAATCGGAACATTGGTGAATGTAACCGCGCGATGACAGGATGTT
>JAIBJH010000178.1 GCA_020029455.1 Hyphomicrobiales bacterium | reverse complement strand
ATGCGCGCCTTTCCGGGCATGCCCTTGATCAGGGTGGCGGGCGGCCATGACCACAATGGTGATGCAATAATTGCGCTCGATGCCACTGCGCTTCGCACTTCGTTTGCCGGACTCAAAGGCGAGGTTGGGGCCATCGCCATCGCATCGACCTTTGCTGTCCGCAACAATCGGCATGAAGTGGCGGCGCGCGCCATTGTGGAAGATGTGCTTGGCATTCCAGTCACGCTCTCAAGTGAATTATCGCAAGCGCTCGACGCACCACGCCGCGCCTTAACGGCGGTTCTCAATGCGCGGCTGATCGGACACATCTCTCGGCTCATCGCCGCCGTGGGTCGGGCCATGACGGGACTCGGCATCGATGCAAAGCTGATGATCATGAAGGGCGATGGCACGCTCGCTTCGGCGGAGAGCGTTGCCACGCGCCCCATTGAGACGGTGCTGTCGGGGCCGGCGGCGAGCCTAGTGGGTGCAAAGTGGCTTTCTGGCCTTGATGATTTCCTCATGTCCGACATGGGCGGCACGACAACGGATGTCGGCATTGTGGAAAAGGGACGGCCCTTGGTGGCGGCCGAAGGCGCGGAAGTGGGCGGCTGGCGCACCATGGTCAAGGCCATTGATGTGAAGACCATCGGCCTTGGCGGTGACAGTGAAGTTGCCATCGGCCTCAATGGAGAAATCGGAATCGGACCGCAGCGTGCCGTGCCAGTGTCTTTGTTGGCGGATCGTTTCCCGGGAGTCGTAACAATGCTGGAAGCAGATCTTGCTGAAACCGAGGGAGGCTCGCTGCTGGGCCGTTTCGTAGTGTTGCCCTTTGGCAAGGATGACAGGCCGCAAGCTCACGGCCTTGCGGCGCGAGAAAGCGAACTGCTGACATTAATCGGCGAACGGCCAATATCGTTGCGTAAGATCGCTGTATCGAGCGCGGCCCAGCGGGCGCTCAATGGCCTGCGCAAAAAGGGATTGGCGCAGGTTTCGGCCTTCACTCCGTCGGATGCCGCCCATGTGCTCAATCTCCAGAATAACTGGAGCAGGGAAGGTGCTGTTCTTGCAGCGAAATTGATGGCGCGGTTCCGCACCATGAAGGTTGCCGATGATGCAGCTCTTGAGAATTTCTGCCGCGAGGTGTGGGCGGCGACCGTGACAAAGTCGGCGCGCATCGTTCTCGAAACAGCGCTTGGCGGCGTTCAAGGCAATTCACAATTGATCGACGCGGTATGCAGGGGCGCACCTGATGTTGGCCGCGCACGCATCAGCATTGCTCCGCGCCTTCCTATTGTCGCCGTGGGTGGACCGGTGCGTGTCTATTATGAGGAAGTGGCAAGGAGGCTTGGCGCGAAGGTGGTATTCGCGCCTTATTGCGATGTTGCCAATGCGGTAGGTGCTGCCTCGGCGCTGGTGGCGGACCGTGTCACCATAACCATCGAGGGCGACGGCAATGGTTTGTTCCGCTTGCATGGCGGTGGACAGTCGGTCATGTTTGGCAGCGGATGGCAGGCGTTGGCGGAGGCTCAGGCCCTTGCTGCAAAAATAGCAATGGAAGAGGCACTCCATCGGGGAGCGCGCGATCCGAAAGTCTCAATCGAGATCACGAAGTCTCATTTGCCGGATGCAAAGGATGACGATGGCATGCTGTCAGCAACCGTCATCGCCGAAGCAATCGGAACGCCGAATTAGTATTGTTTAGATCCAGAGGTGCGCAGCTTCTGCTCCCTCCCCACAAGGGGGAGGGAAAAGTGGAAGTCGATTCCATTAAGTATCATTCCGCCGCTGCACGCAGGGCACTGTTGGCGCCAAGGCTGTCGCGGATGTGTTGCGACAAGGCCATGGTTGCGGGCGCCGGCTTTCCCGCCTTGAAGAGCAAGCCGATGTCAAAAGCCCCCATGGAGGGGAAGCCCTCGCTGGGCTTCAGCACGCGCATACCGGGGCGCACGCAGATGTCGGCCATGGCGGCAACGGCAAGGCCCTGCAAAACGGCGGCATCGATGGCCAGCCGGTTTGGGCTGGTATAGGCGATGCGATATTTGCGGCCCGCCTTGTCGAGGGCGGCGGTTGCAAGCTTGCGCCATGAGCAGGAGGCATCGGCGGTCGCCAGCGGAACAACATCAAGACTGTGGGCAGCGTGGCGTTGCGAAGTGACCCAGACAAGTTCTTCGCGGCGGATCACATCGCCTTCCGGCGCCTTGCCGCAGAAGGTGACGAGGGAAAGATCAAGCTGCCCACTGGCAATCAATTCCGAGAGCCTGCCGCTCGGTAGGCATTCGACATCGACGGTGACGCGCGGATGCGAGCGTGCGAATCGCGCCATCACTTCCGGCAGGAAGAGGTCGGCATAGTCATCGGGCGTGCCAAGCCGCACTGTACCCGAGAGTTCCGGCTTGGTGAAGGCCGACATGATATCGTCATTGAGACCTGCGAGTTTCCTCGCCTGTTCCACCATGCGCTCGCCCTCGCGTGACAGCCTGACGCCGCGGCCGTCGCGTATGAAGAGCGACAGGCCGACAGTGTCCTCCAGGCGCTTCATCTGCATGGAAACGGCGGACTGGGTCTTGTGCACTTCGTCAGCCGCGCGGGTGAAACTTCCCGTGTCGGCGATGGCGAGGAAGGTCTTCAACTGGTCAATATCAAGGTTGGGCACCATGGCAGCCTCTCATCACGATTGTCGATTGATCATATTAAATACATTCGTTTGTGTGATCAATAGAATTCTGTCATATAGGGACCATCAGAAAGACATCTGGTCCGCCTAGAAGCGGTTGATAACGCAAGGAAATCTCTTCTTTGCGAACAGGAGAAACGTGCCATGAGAGATTATGCATTGCATCAGGCCCAGGTCGCTGGAAATCTGCCCGGCACTGGCATTATCGAGAAGTTGCTGCGCAACTGGCTGGCCCGCAAGGCGGTGCGCCGCCTGCAGGATCTGGACGACCATCTGCTCCGCGACATCGGCGCCAGCCGCGAAGATATTCGTTGGGCCGCCAGCTTGCCCTTGAGCGCTAATTCTGCCCTTGCCCTGGAGGAACGGCAGCGCGAGCGCATGGCGAAGGAAGGCAGCTATGTGGTGTAGATGCTCACCCGCCATAGGTGCCCAATAAAGGCGGTACGTGAGAAACGTGCCGCCTTTATCTTTTGTTTACCAAGCCAGCCTTCTCAAGAAGCAATTGTTGAAGACGGTTGCATTCGAGTTGCCGTGGCAATGAGCCGTTAACCGCCACCGCGTTAGTGTCTTTTAAACCTTGGGAGATTCTTAAAGCCATGAACGCGCACAGCTTCAGCACTTGGGAAAAAAATGGTTCCAAGCAGGCCTCCTGGCGCGTTGAGCCGACATCGGTCGGCAAACCCACTGCCCCGGCCTTCTTTCCAGACCAGCAGGGCGGGGCCTATGAAAAGCTCTTAACCAATCTCTCCGTTCCCATGCATTGCATGGATGGCTCGGGCCGCATCATCGCTGCCAACGATGCCTGGCTTGAGATGCTGGGCTATGCCTTGGGCGACATACAAGGCCGCGCCTTCAGCGAGTTCCTGCCACCTGAATCGCGCACGGAGCTCGTCACATCCATTTATCCGAAATATCTCGTCACCGGCACCTGCCGCGATGAAGAGCTGCTGATGATCCGCAAGGATGGCGGACTTGCCACTTTGCGCGTTTCCATGACGGCCTATCGCGGCGACCGCGGGCGCCTCGAACGCTCCATCTGTGTTTTCCAGGACATCACTGAAAAGAAGGTCCAGGCGCTTGCGGCAAACCACAGCGACCAGCGCTTCCGCACCGCTTTTGCCGCCTGCATGCATGGCATGGCGGTGGTCTCGCCCACCGGGCAGATCGAATATGCCAATGACGCTTTCAAGGTCTTCCTTGAGCGCAAGGACATCGAGACGGCGACAGTGAGCCTTGATGAACTCTTGCACAAGGATGACCGGGGCCAGTTCCTCAACGGGCTTCGCCAGCTTCTTTCAGGCGAGACGGCGAGCTTCCAGCTTGAACTTCGCTATATGTGCCCAGAAGGCAAGGTGGTGCATGGCGATACCTCCGTTGCCCTCGTCAAGAATGAGAAAGGCTCGACCGAACAGCTGATCGTTCAGATTGTCGACGTTACCGAGCGCAAGACAGTGAATGACCGCCTGCAGCGCGCCCAGAAAATGGAGGCGGTAGGCCAGCTCACCGGCGGGCTTGCCCATGACTTCAACAATCTCCTCACCATCATTATCGGCAACCTGCAGCTTCTCGACGGCAAGGTGAGCGCCGACGAGAAATCCAAAAAACGCCTTGGCGAAGCTGTCGATGCGGCGCGCAAGGGTTCGGATTTGACGAAACAGCTTCTGGCCTTTGCGCGGAAGCAGGATCTTGAGCCGCGCGACACTTCGATCAACACCATGGTCAAGGGCATGGAACAGCTTGTCGCCCGCACTATCGGCGAGAACATCGAGATCAAGGTGGATACGATGGAGGGCGATCCACGCTCGCTTATCGACCCGTCGCAGCTTGAATCGGCGATCCTCAACCTGGCAATCAACGCGCGCGATGCCATGCCGGAAGGCGGCAAGCTCACCATCGAAACGCAGGCCGCTTATCTCGACCGCGACTACGCGGCGATGAACCCCGATGTTGCGCCGGGGCACTATGTGATGGTCGCCGTCTCCGACACGGGCGAAGGCATGAGCCAGGACGTTCTGGAAAAAGTGTTCCAGCCCTTCTTCACCACCAAGCCACAAGGGAAGGGCACAGGCCTTGGTCTTGCCATGGTCTATGGCTTCATCAAGCAGTCGGGCGGCCATATCTCCATCTATTCGGAAGTGGGCCACGGCACCTCGGTCAAGATGTACCTGCCGCGCCGCCTGAAGCCGGGCGAATTGGAAAATGGCGCGCCGGAGATTGTGGCAACGCCTGCTCCCGCCATCGTTTCAAAAGAGGTGAAAGAGTCGAAGAGCGAAGCACCTGTACCACGCAAACCAAAGATCCTCGTGGTCGAAGACCAAGAGGCAGTGCGCGCTGTGGCCTGCGGCTTCCTGGAAGACTTCGGCTACGACATTGTCGAGGCTGGCGATGGTTTCGAGGCATTGTCCAAGCTGCAAGAGCATGACGATGTTGATCTCATGTTCTCCGACGTGGTGATGCCGGGCGGCATGAACGGCTTTGATCTTGCACAAGCCGCGCAGAGCATGAAGCCTTCACTCAAGATCGTGCACACGTCGGGCTACCCGAAAGGCGCCATGGTCCACCAGGACGAGCCGCGCTTCAAGGAAGGCTTCATCATCATGAAGCCCTACCGCCGCGAAGATCTGCAGAAGATCATCAAGGATGCGCTGGAGAGGCAGTAATTCTACTTCAACCGCGGGTCGAGACGCAGTTTCTTCTTCGCGACAATCTTGGCTTTTGCTGCATCTTTGTGGAGCGGGTTGATCAAGACGTTATAAGTGTCCGGAACAATTGCGGATGGAACGCGGAGCAGGGCTGTCGCCATGCCGGCCAGCCATTCATCGCCAATTCTCCTTGTAACATCGAGACGGCCTTTCCAATCCGGCGGCAGATTGCCTGCGGACTTCATGGCAATGCCTGAAGGAACCTCGATTTCATATGCGCCACAGGCTTCGGATCACGCAAAGATGCCATGCTCGATCTGATGAAGCGTCTCTTCAACCAGTTCACAGCCGATGTCGGTCTTGAGAAGGGAAAATGGCATACGGGAAGCGAACTTCCGGTTCGGGCTTTGCAGCCATCTCTGTCCCTTTTCCGCGTTGTGAAACACCCGCGCAGCGTGAATGGCGATGCGGGCGACACGCAAGGCACGGTCCGTCTCGGCTTCGTTCAGGCGCTCCTTCTTGGCCTTCCTGCGCATATAGGTGCGGCGCGGAATGATCACCTCTTCAACGGCGGTTTCGCCAAAACTCTTGACCCATCCATCCTGAAAGGCCTTGAAAGTCAGCTGAGGCGTCCGGCCTTCAAGAAGGTCGGCCTCCGCCGAGGAAAGGTATTTTCCGAAGTCAAATGCCATAGGATACCTCCGCTCCAAGACCTTTCCTGCGTAGTGCCATTTTGTATTCCATGGAAGCAATATGGCACACTATAGTGTATTTTTCAATGCCGGGGTGCAGAGGGCCTTGCGCTCCATGGGGTGGCAGGCGAAGTCTGGGCTGTGATTCATACAATCTTTGACATTCTGGCTGCCGTTGCCTCGCTGGGGGTGACGGCGTTTTGCTACCGCTGGCGGCTCAGGGATGCTGCCCAGCGCATTGAGCATGCGGGGGCGGGTTATGTGCTGACGCTGGTTCTGGGTGCGGCGGTTGGCGGCTATGGGCTGGGTTCGCTCAACATGGTGTTGTCGGGTCAGCCCATGGTGGCACGAAGCATTGTTGGCGCGCTGGCGGGCGCCATTCTAGCCATTGAGGTATTCAAGTGGAGTAGGGGTCTCAAGGGCTCCACAGGCCTCATTTTTGTTCCTGCCTTTGCAACGACTGTTGTGGTGGGGCGCTGGGGTTGTTTCCTGTCGGGTCTCGAAGATGAAACCCATGGAACACCGACGACGCTCTCCTGGGGCGTTGACCTGGGCGATGGAATCCTGCGCCATCCCGTGCAGCTTTATGAGTCCTTTGCCATGGCGGCATTCCTGGCCGTGGCGCTGGTTCTGATCGGAAAGCGGAACCCCTGGTTCATGCGCAACGGCTTCTATGCCCTGGTGCTGTTCTACACGGTTCAGCGCTTCTTCTGGGAATTCCTCAAACCCTATGGGGCGGTCATCGGCCCCTTCAACCTGTTCCATCTTGTCTGCGTGGGGCTTGCCCTCTACGCTCTCATTATGATGCGGGGGAACCAGGGGAAGCATGAACGCGCCAGTACGTAAGATTTCGCCTTATATATTTCACGGGCAGACGACATCGCTGTGCCCTGAGTGTTTCGCGCTGGTGCCCGCCAAGATCATCTTCGATGACGGCAACGTCTATTATCTGAAGCGCTGCCACAGGCACGGCGTCAGCAAAGCGCTCGTCTCTACCGACATCGCCTATTACAAATTGATGCAAGACTATGTGAAACCGGGAGACCGGCCCCATGTGTTCCAGACACGCACGGAAGAGGGCTGCCCCTATGACTGCGGCCTTTGCCCCGACCATGAGCAGCATTCCTGCCTGGGCCTCATTGATGTGAATGAGGCCTGCAACCTCACGTGCCCGGTGTGTTTTGCGGATTCTTCGACGGCAAAGACCTATCACCGCCCTCTCGCCGAAATCGAAAAGATGATGGATGCGCTCTGCGCTTCGGAAGGCGAGGCGGATTTGCTGCAGCTTTCCGGCGGTGAACCCACCATTCATCCGCAGATCATTGAGATCATCGAGGCAGCGAAGCGGCGGCCCATCCGCCATATCATGCTCAACACCAATGGCATCCGCATTGCGCAGGACGAAGCATTTGTCGCGCAACTCGCCAGCTACAAGCCCGGATTTGAAGTCTATCTGCAGTTCGATTCCCTGCGGCCATCGGTGCTCAAGAACCTGCGCAGCGCCGACCTCACGCGCATTCGCAAGGAAGCGCTGAAAGCTCTTGAAAAGCATAACATCTCCACAACGCTCGTCGTTGTCGTCAAACGCGGCCAGAATGATGACGAGCTGGGCGAGATCATCAACTTTGCACTGAAATGGAAATGCATCCGCGGCATCACATTCCAGCCGGTGCAGGATGCAGGCCGCAATGAGGGATTCGATCCGGCGAAGGATCGTTTCGTGCTGTCGGACATCCGCAAGGCCATTATTGCAGCGGGCACGGCGTTTGAGGCTGGCGACATCATTCCCTTGCCGTGCAATCCGGAATCGATCGCCATCGGCTATGCGCTGCGGAACGGCGAGAAGATCGCGCCCATCACATCCTATTTCCCTAAGGACATGCTGGTGGAAGCACTGCCTAATGCCATCACCTTCGAGAAATATCCGGAGCTCCACAAGGAGATCCTGAACTTCTTCTCGCTGGCAACGGTTGAATGCAACAATCCGGAGCGGCTCGATGCGCTGCTCTGCTGTCTGCCTCAGGTGCCGGTGCCGCAGGGCATGGGCTATGAAAACATCTTCCGCATCGCCATCGTGGAATTTCTCGATCCGCATAATTTCTGCATCAGCCGCGTCAAGCGCTCCTGCGTGCATTTTGTGACGCCTGCAGGCCAGATCATTCCCTTCGACACCTACAACCTCTTTTACCGTGATGCGGCGGCGCGGCAGCGTCTTGCTCTTTCAAAAGGTGCAGCATGAAATATGTCCTGGCGGCGCTGTGCGGCATTCTCGTGCTCTTCATGGGCGGCTGCGCGATCCTCACGGTCTTGGCCTTTCCGCTTCCGCTCATTCCGGGCGGTATCGCCGCGCTTAATGTGGCGATCCTCGGCGCGCTCTTCGGCTGGAAATTCCAGTGGAAACCCGCCTTCTACATCCTTGGTGTTGTAGACCTGCTGCTGGCGGTCATTGCTGTTGTCATCAGCAACGACATGGGGTCCAGTGTTGGACTGTCGGCATCCGATGCGCAGTTCTTCTGGCTTGCGGCAGCACTCTTTGCCCTCAAGGGTGTGCTCACCCTCTACTATGCCGTGACACTCAAACCGCAACCACCGTTTTAGCCCGGCAGGAAACACCCATGTCAGATTTTGAATTTCTCGCCGTGATCGTGCTGGGCTTTGCCGCGGTGGTGGCCGTCATCTGGTTTATTCTCAATCTCCGAGAGAAGGGCCGGGCGGCGGCGGGACAGCCCCGGCACTCCGCCGTGCGGCTTGTTTTTGGGGCCATTGCGCTTCTGGTGATGATCTTCACCGGCGGCTGTGCATTGATCTTCATTCCGGACGCCATGAAGGGCACACAATATGTGGGCTTTGATGCCATAGCCGTTCTGGCAGGAATTCCCTTTGCCGTAGCACTCTTGATCTTCTGGCTTGCCATGCGGCGTAGCCCGGCAGGTGCTGGTGACAGCACAGCCAAGCCTGAGTAAACAGGCCCAAAGGACGAGGCACTCACATGTTTGCAGAACTGTCGCGGGAATTCGCCGAACTCTTCACCATTGGCGCTCTCACCACTCTGGTGATCCTGACGGCGCTGGAAACGGTGCTGGGCTTCGACAATCTGCTCTATATTTCCATCGAGGCCAAGCGCACCGCGCCTGAGCGCCAGGCCTATGTGCGGCGCATCGGTACCATGCTCGCCATCCTCTTGCGCATCGTGCTGCTGTTCGTTGTCCTGTGGCTCATCCAGCTTTTCCAGTCGCCGTGGTTTGAAGTCAACATTCCGTTGCTGCATGCGCGCTTCTCCGGTCATGCGCTGATCGTGCTGGCGGGCGGGCTCTTTCTCATCAAGACGGCGATGACGGAAATCCGCCACATGCTCTCGGTCGATGACCTGGAGCATGAAGGAGAAAAAAGAGGGCCGAAGCACCGCAGCGTCGCCATGGCGCTCATCTGGATCCTGCTGATGAATATTGTGTTCTCCTTCGACACGGTTCTTTCGGCGGTGGCGCTCACCAAGAACTTCATTGTCATGTCGCTCGCCATTATCATTTCCGGCGCCGCGATGGTTTTCCTCGCCGACCATGTGGCGAATTTCCTGCAGAAGAACCGGCTTTACGAAGTGCTGGGGCTTTTCGTGCTGTTGCTGGTGGGCCTCATGCTCACGGCG
>JAIBJH010000177.1 GCA_020029455.1 Hyphomicrobiales bacterium | reverse complement strand
ATGGCGTCGAACTCAAGACCGGCATCTTCAAGTATGAGCGCCACGGCGAGTTCTATCGCCTCAGCGTCACGACCTCCGGAAAAAACCTTTCCGGCGAAGCGCTGGCGCAGCTTCCGGTGGGATGGATCGATGGCCTACCGGGAAAGCGGCTTGTTGCCATCCATACCCATATCTTTGCCAAGAACGCCAAAGCGCCGAGCGAAGTGCAAGTGCTGTTGTTCTTCGCCCATGACGAGGTCGCCGCATCGCGGGTGCAACAGGGCCGCTCCACAGTGTGGAGCGATTTCAGGATCGGGACTGACGGCTTCACCCGCATTGTGATCCATGACGGCGGCGTTTCACCACACAGGCTGGGGCGCCTCACCCGCAGGCTCCATGAAATCGAAACTTACCGGATGATGGCGCTTCTTGCCTATCCGTTGGCGCGGGAACTGCAGCCGCAGCTTGGTGCGCTTGAACGCGATCTCTCCACCGTGGTTGAAAACGTCACCACGGACAATGGCGCGCAGGATGATGCCAACCTGCTGCAGCAACTGAGCCGCATCGCGCGCGATGTGGAACGGATTTCAAATCTGACGAGCTATCGCTTTGCAGCAGCGCAAGCCTATGCGGCGCTGGTGAGGAAGCGGATCGATGAACTGGACGAAGAGCGCGTGGAGGGCTTCCAGAGGCTAGGCGTTTTCCTGGAGCGGCGCTTCAGCCCCGCCATGTCCACCTGTTCTGCCGTGTCCAATCGCATTGCAGGCCTTGCCAAGCGTTCGGAGCGGGCAGGAAATTTGCTGCGCACGCGCGTTGATATTGCACTCGAGGCGCAGAACCAGAAGCTGTTGCAGTCCATGGAAAAGCGGGTGCGGCAGCAATTGATGCTGCAGGAAACAGTCGAAGGGCTCTCGGTCGCGGCAATCAGCTATTATGTGATCGGCATTGTCGACAAGTTGTTGGCTGGCGCTGCAAGCTATGTGCCGGGGCTCGAGAGCAAGCTTGTCGGGCTGCTGTCGATCCCGTTGATTGTTGCGGTTGTCTGGTATGCAGTCCGGCGCCTGCGCAAACGGGTGCTGAGAGAGGCGGCATAGAAAAAATTCGTCATCCCAGCGCAGGCCGGGATCCATTTCAGTCGGCTCAGTAGGCCCCGGCTTTCGCCGGGGTTACGATGGGGAGGAAGAAAATCAACAGAACCGGTTGATCAAATTCTCCAGCCGCTCCTGCTGGCCAGATTTGGGCTGCGGGTTGATGTTCTGTTTTTCAACACGCGCGGCGATCTGGCCCAAGCTTTCCTTGCCGGCGAGCATGGCCTTGTTCTGCGCCGTCACCCATCCGGCGTAGCGGTCGTTCACAATTCCGCCAAGCGTGCCATCCTCGATGATGGCGGCGGCATTGAGCAGACCTTTGGCACAGGCATCCATGGAACCCACATGGGCATAGACGAGGTCATCGGGAGCGATGGACTGGCGCCTAATCTTGGCATCGAAGTTCATGCCGCCGGTGGTGAAGCCACCGGCCTTCAGGATCTCCAGCATGGCAACCGTGATCTCCGGCACATCGACGATGAACTGGTCGGTATCCCAGCCGGACTGGTAATCGCCGCGGTTCAAATCGATAGAGCCGAATATGCCCCAGGCGGCGGCGAGCGCGATCTCATGTTCGAAAGTGTGGCCTGCAAGGATAGCGTGGTTCTGCTCGACGTTGACCTTCACATCCTTCTGGGCGCCGAGAGATGAAATCAGCGAATAGACGGTCGCCACATCATAGTCATATTGATGCTTGGTCGGTTCCTGCGGCTTGGGCTCGATGAGGATCGGGCCCTTGAAGCCAATCTTGTGCTTGTATTCGACGACGAGCGCGAGCAGGCGCTTGGCCGCTTCTAGCTCATGGCCGATATTGGTGTTGAGCAGCGTCTCATAGCCTTCGCGGCCGCCCCACATGACATAGTTGGCGCCGCCCAAGCCCTTGGTCACGTCCATGGCATGCTTGATCTGGGCTGCGGTGTAGGCAAACACATCCGGATCAGGGTTCGTTGCTGCACCCGCCATGAAGCGGCGGTTGGAGAAGAGATTGGCGGTGCCCCAGAGCAATTGCTTTTTCGATTTCGCCATCTTCTTTTCGATGTAGGAGGCAATGGCCGAAACATTGGCATTGCTTTCCTTGAGCGTGGCTCCTTCTGGCGCGATGTCGCGATCATGGAAGGTGAAAAAGTCGATGCCCGTCAGCTCCATGGCCTCGAACATTACGTCGGCCTTTTGACGGGCCGCGCCCATTTCATCGGATGAGTGGTGCCAGGGACGCAAAAAGGTATCGCCGCCGAAGGGATCGCTGCCGGGCCAGCAGGTGGAGTGCCACCAGCACATGGCAAAGCGCAGATGCTCGCCCATGGTCTTGCCCAGCACCTTCTTGTTCTTGTCATAGTGGCGGAAAGCGAATTCCTTTTTGGATTTCGCGCCCTCGAACTTGGCGGGCTTCTTGATAGAGAAGAATGACATGAGCTTCAGATTCCCTTGATGGCTGGATAGATCTTTGTGTAGCGCTTGTATTGATCAAGATAGGCGTTGGCCGCAGATTTTTCCGGCGCAATGGTGCGGGCGATCTTCGGCTTTGAAAACGCCTTGCGCCAATCTGTGCCTGTCGCCGCAACACGTCCCATGCGGGCCGCGCCAAAAGCGCCGCCCACATCGCCTGCGACGGGAAGATCAATGGGAACGCCCAGAACGGTCGCCATGATCTTGAGCCAGAGTTCCGACTTGGTGCCGCCACCCACCGCCATCAGGCGGTTGATCTTGGCGCCACCAGCTTCCAATGCTTCCAGCGAGTCACGGAAGGCGAAGGCAATGGAATCTAGCACGGCATGTGTCAGCGCCTTGCGGTCTGTCTCGTGGCCCAGCCCCAAAACCGCGCCACGGATTTGCGCATCGCCAACAGGTGTGCGTTCGCCCGAGAGATAGGGCAGGAAAAGTGCAGGCGATGGGCCCTTGAGCTGTGGTCCGAGAGCCTTTGTTAATTGTGGTGCAGGCTCCTTCAGCACGCCCGCCAACCATTCAAGGCTTGCGGTGGCGGAGAGAATGACGCCCATTTGGTGCCAGGTGTTCGGCGTGGCATGGCAGAAGGCATGGACCATCTTTGAAGCATTGGGGCTGAAGCGGTCATTGGAGACGAACATCACGCCCGAAGTGCCGATGGAGATGAAGCCCGCGCCATCCGTCACCGCGCCGATGCCGCAGGCAGAGGCCGCATTATCACCGCCGCCACCCGCAACCACGGGGCGTTTCGGCATGCCCCAGGCTTTTGCAACAGCGGGCGTGAGCTGGCCCGTGGCGTCCGTTCCTTCGAAAAGTTCCGGCATCTGGTCGCGGCGCATGTCGGTTGCGGCGAGCAGCATGTCGGACCATTGGCGTTTGGCAATGTCGAGCCAGTAGGTGCCAGCGGAATCCGACATGTCGGAGCCGAAGGTTCCGGTCATGCGATAGCGGATGTAGTCCTTGGGCAAGAGGACCTTGGCCACTTTCTCGAAGACATGCGGCTCGTGCTTTTTGACCCACACCAGCTTCGGCGCGGTGTAGCCGGCGAGCGGAATATTTCCCGTGAGTGGTACGGCCTTGGGCTCGCGCGCCATGATCTCTTCGCATTCGCGGAAGGAGCGGGCGTCATTCCACAGGATGCAGGGACGCAGCACCTTGCCATCCTTGCCGAGAAGCGTAGCGCCGTGCTGCTGGCCGGAGAGACCAATGCCCTCAACGGCGGCGACCATCTTGGGCTTCATCTTGCGGAGCGCCGCCACAACCTTGCCCGCGGCCTTCCACCAGTCTTCCGGATTCTGCTCGCTCCAGCCCGATTGCGGGCGTGAGACTTTCAACGGTGATGAGGCTGTCGCAACGATCTTCTGTTTTTCATCAATGAGAACGCCCTTGACCGACGACGTGCCAAAATCCAGGCCCAGATATGCCGCCACGCTTCCTCCTCCCCGCTGTTTCTTGTTTTGGAGGGCCTCTCTTAGCCTCCATGACAGCGAATATCAATTGTCTGACAAATAGAATTTTGTCAGCGGGAAATGGCGTCCCGGTTCACCACCAAGCCCACGTCCAGCTTGCCGGAAAAGAAGTCGATGACGTTACGGGCAGAGACGACAGCCATGCGGGCGGCACATTCCTGCGTCAAGCCCGCATTGTGGGGCATCAGCGTCACGCGGGGATTTCCGAGCAGCGGATTATCGGCTGCAGGCGGCTCCTGCCGGTACACGTCAAGGGCCGCGTGGCGGAGCTTTCCATCGCGCAGCGCCTGGTCGAGAGCCGCCTCATCCACAAGCTCACCACGGGCGGCATTGACGAGGATCGCTGATGATTTCATTGCCGCGAGCTCACCTGCGGCGATGACCGGGCCTTGCGGCGAAGCCGGAAGATGCAGGCTCACAACATCAGCCATGGCAAGCGCTTCGTGCAAATCGCCTGCAGGTGAAGCGCCATTGGCGGCGATCACTTCCGGTGCAACAAACGGATCATAGGCCGAAACTTGCATGCCGAAGGCATGGGCAAGTTCGGCGACACGCCTTCCGATGCGGCCAAAGCCCAGGATCAGGAGTTGCTTGCCGTCAAGTTCCACGGAATCGAATTTATTGCGCTCATTCCATTGGCCGGAGCGCGTGGCCTTGTCGTGGGCCACGGTGCGGCGGGCGGCGGCGAGCATCAGCATCAGGGTGTGCTCGGCCACGGCTCTCGAGTTCACATCGCCCACGACGGTGAGCGGGATCTTGCGGGCGTTGAGGGCCGGCACATCGATGTTGTCATAACCCACGCCATGGCGGGAGACGATCCTGAGCCTCTCCGCCTTGCCGATGAGTTCCGCAGTCAGGGGCTGGGTGCGGATGATGATGGCATCGGCCTCGCCGACAAAGGGCGCATAAGATGCGGTTGAAATCTCTTCCACCAGACGGAATTTGATGCCCGGGGCGGAACGCAAGACGTCAAGGCCCTGCTCGTGGATCAAGCCTGCAACGAGCACATGGGGCATTGAAAAGAACCTTTCTTACGGCTGTTGTAACTCTCTGCACCACAGCGCTAGTGTTTTCCAAAATCTTATGCACGGGAGGGTGCCCATGTCCACAATCCGCCTCACCATGGCGCAGGCGCTGGTGCGCTATCTCATCAACCAGTTCACCATTGTGGACGGCAAGGAGGTACCGCTGTTCCCCGGCATCTTCGGCATCTTCGGCCATGGCAATGTGACCTGCCTGTCGGAAGCGCTGGAAGAGGTGAAGGACCAATTCCCCACCTGGCGCGGGCAGAACGAGCAATCCATGGCGCTGGCGGCCATTGGTTTTGCCAAGGCCAAGAAACGGCGGCAAATCATGGTGGCCACATCGTCCATCGGACCCGGCGCCACCAATATGGTGACGGCAGCGGGCGTTGCCCACACAAACCGCCTCCCTGTGCTGTTCCTGGCGGGCGATATTTTCGTCAACCGCAGGCCCGATCCGGTGATGCAGCAGGTAGAGCATTTCAACAATCCGGCGATCAGCGTCAATGACGCCTACAAGGCGGTGACGCGCTACTGGGACCGCATCGTCCATCCAGAACAGATCATTTCGTCGCTGCCGCAGGCGGTGGCGGTGTTGCTGGATCCAGCGGACTGCGGACCTGTCTTCATCGGCCTGCCGCAGGATGTGCAGGAAATGGCCTGTGATTATCCAGAAGAATTCTTTGCCCACACGGTGCATGAAATCCCCCGGCCCCGGCCTGACAAGCGGCGTGTGGCCGATGCCGTGAAACTTCTCAAGGCGGCGAAGAAGCCG
>JAIBJH010000176.1 GCA_020029455.1 Hyphomicrobiales bacterium | reverse complement strand
AGGCCTTCTTCGCGGGCCGTTTCCCACCAGATGCGTTCGATGTCCTGGCGGTAGACGGGCTCCCTCGGCATGAAAAGATAGCCCACGCCATATTGCCCGGCGGCAGGAAGATCGAAGCCCGAGCGCTTGGCCTCTTCGGCAAAGAGGTCATGCGGAATCTGGAGCATGATGCCAGCGCCATCGCCCGCCTTGGGATCGGCGCCGACAGCGCCACGATGTTCCAGGTTCTTCAGGATGGAGAGTGCATCCTTGACCACCCGGTGGCTCTTGATGTTGTTGATGTTGGCAAGAAGGCCGATGCCACAAGCATCATGCTCATTACGCGGATCATAGAGGCCGTGGGCTTGCCTCATACCTTCCGGCAGGAACTGGTGCGCGCGCGAAATATGAGTCATGGCCAAACTCCTTGCCTTTTGGGTTGGGGCCTATCACGTCATGATAGGACAGCAAGACTGTCCTTTTTAAGCACTATTGGTTTTAATGCGCAAGTAAAGATTCAGTTCCGGGCAAAAATCGAAATAAAATTGCGCAAATTGACCTGCCATATTGGCGCCGCAGGCGATTGGCAATTCTTTGATGGAACATGACCAACATCACCCGCCGCCGCTTCCTTGCTGGCTTCTCAAGTCTCACAGTCACAGGCATCAGTTCCGTGACGCCGGCCCTTGCCTATGAATATGAGGGCGCGGACATGGTGGAATTCGAATCACCGGAACCGCCCGGAACTGTCATCGTCAACACCCACAGGCGGCGGCTTTACCAGATCATCGGCGATGGCCTGGCGATCCGCTATGGCGTGGCGGTGGGCAAGGAAGGCTTTCAGTGGGCGGGCGTTGCCAAAGTCGGCCGCAAGGTGAAGTGGCCGACTTGGACGCCGCCCAAATCCATGATCAAGCGCCGGCCGGAACTTGCCCGCTGGGCCAATGGCATGCCCGGCCGCATCCGGCAAAATCCGCTCGGTGCACGCGGCATCTATCTTTTTGCCAACGGCCGCGACACGCTGTTCCGCATTCACGGCACCAACGAGCCCAGAAGCATCGGCAAGGCGGCGTCATCGGGCTGCATCCGTATGCTCAATGAAGAAGTTGTCGAACTCTATGACAATGTGCGGGTCGGCACGAAGGTGATTGTTATTTGAGGGCTGCTTCCGTGGCAGCGCGTTGTTCGAAACTCTGCCGCGCGGCCTCCATTGCCCCCGCATTTGCGGCCACCCAATTCCACACCTGGCAGACAACTTTGCCAAGATCGTTTCCGAGCTGCGTGCACTGATATTCCACATGCGGCGGCACCACCGGATGAATGGTCCGCGTCACAAGACCGAGCTGTTCCATTTGGCGCAGCGTCTGTGTCAGCATTTTCTGGCTGATCCCAGGCAGCGCGTCACGCAGCACGTTGTGGCGCTTGGGCTGTCCGCCGGCCAACTCCTCCAGAACCAGCATGGTCCATTTGTCCGCGATATTGCCCAGAAGCCTGACCGTCAACGCTTCCACTTCGTCTGAGTATTGAGGGATGCAATTGCCGCAGTTGCCGGCGTGATTGGTGCTTTCAGCTAGGTGACTGTCCATCATGGTTTCCTCCTGGTGCCTATGAATATTTTTGGTGCCTTCTTCAGTATTGCAAGGTGCGACCTAAATCAGCGTCTCCAACAACAGGAAACGAACATGAAAATCAACCTTATCACAGGCGGAAGCCGCGGACTTGGCCGCAGCATGGCCATCAACCTGGCGCAGGCGGGGCAGGACTCGATCATTACTTATCATAGCCGCAGAAAAGAGGCGGATGAGGTCGTGGCCGAAATCCGCAAACTTGGCAGAAATGCCGCTGCCCTGCAGCTTGATGTGTCAGCGGCCGACCAATTTGACGGGTTTGTTGCCACGTTGCGCAAGACGCTGTCGGAGGTCTGGCAGCGCGAACGCTTCGACCATCTCGTCAACAATGCCGGAACGGGACTTAACGGCAAGATCGGCGAAATGGACGGTTCAGGGTTCGATGAAATGACGAACATTCATCTGCGCGCTCCGTTTTTCTTGACGCAGAAGCTCCTGCCGGTGATCGAAGATGGCGGCCGCATCCTCAATGTTTCCTCGGGTCTGGCGCGCTTTTCATTTCCCGGGCGCGCAGCCTACGCCATGATGAAAGGCGGGATTGAGGTCTTTACGCGCTATCTTGCGCAGGAGCTGGGTCCGCGGCGCATCACGGTCAATGTACTCGCGCCGGGAGCCATTGAAACTGACTTTGGAGGCGGCATCGTGCGTGACAACCGCGACGTCAATGCTCAGCTTGCGGCCCAGACGGCATTAGGGCGAGTGGGGTTGCCGGACGATGTCGGTGTTCTTGCAGCAGCCATGCTGGGGGACGGATTCCGTTGGGTGAATGGCCAGCGCGTGGAGGCGGCGGGCGGCTTCATCCTCTAACACAGCTGGAGCTGCGGATGGGGGCGACTTTCCTCTACCTGCAACTCCGCCACCAGCCCATGTCCACATGGAAGTGGTCGGCGTGATCTGCATTGTAGTCGGGGCTGAGCGTCAGGTTGAACCAATCGCATAGGCCGTCGTGGGCGGCATGCAGGAATTTTCCTTCCTTCGTCGTTTTGTCCCAGTCGCTCTTCACGGTGATGATCTTTCCGCTCGCGGTGCGGAAGCCTGAAATGTCGAAGGCATTGGCGGTGGCGTGTTCGCTCATGGAGGAGCGCTGCCTCATGGTGCGGCAACTGAAGGAGCCAAAATGCAGGATTTCGGCGATGGGTTCGCCAAGTATCCTTTGCGCCGCTGG
Source organism: Hyphomicrobiales bacterium (assembly GCA_020029455.1). Classification (GTDB taxonomy): domain Bacteria; phylum Pseudomonadota; class Alphaproteobacteria; order Rhizobiales; family Aestuariivirgaceae; genus Aestuariivirga. The sequence continues at coordinate 4,163 of JAIBJH010000176.1, read as the reverse complement.
CTGGAGGAGATGGTGCTCCCACATGTAAAGCCGTGCGGCGATGGCGCAGCGCGTATCTTCTGGTGCAAGGCGCGCGGATGAAAGCTTGCCAAGCGTGACGGCACCGGACACCTCGCAGCTTGTGTCTGCACCTTGGGTTGGCTTCAGTGTTATGGGCGAGCCCACAATGGCGAAAGCTGCTGTGCAATTTCGCGGCTCAGCATCCACCAGTTTCATTTGCCAATGGGTCAGAAAGTTGGGCTTTGCCCGCAAGTCTGGCACAGAGAAAGGATCGTATTCTCGCGGCCACTTGAAAACGCCGAATCGGGAAGCGGGATAAGCCGCGAGTGCAATCAGTATCAGCGTCCAAAGGAGGGAGCCAAGTGCCCGCCGCATCATCTTCTTCCGCAATTTCATGGGGGCAATGGTACCTTCGCTGTATTTGCCATGTTGCAATGCACCCGTTAAGGTGCCCGTCATCTATGGGGCTCTGACAATGGCTGATTCAAGACCGGTCGCCCGGCCGCTCTCTCCACATCTACAAATCTACAAACCGATGTTGTCGATGATGATGTCGATCATGCATCGCATCACCGGCGCGGCGCTGTTCTTCGGCACCATTCTTTTTGTCTGGTGGCTCTCGGCGGCGGCTCATTCGGATGGCTATTTCGATCTGGTGCAGGGCTTCTTCGGCCATTGGTTCGGCAGGCTGATCCTCTTCGGTTTCACCTGGGCGCTGGTGCACCACATGCTGGGCGGCCTTCGCCATTTCATCTGGGACACGGGCCGGGGCTTCGCACTGCCGACAGTTGAGAAACTGGTCTGGGCCAATGTGATTGGCTCAATTGCGCTCACCACCCTGCTCTGGGTCATCGGCTACGGAGTGCTGCCATGAACAACATGCAGACACCGCTGAAGCAGGTGCGCGGACTCGGCGCGTCAAAAACCGGCACGGAGCATTTCTGGCAGCAGCGCCTCACGGCCGTCCTCAATGTGCCACTCATTGTCTATTTCATCTGGTTCATATTGCGGCACCTCGGGGCAACGCGGGCGGAGGTGGTGGCGAGTCTGCGAAATCCCTTTGAAGCCGTGTTCCTGCTGCTGACGCTCGCCTCCGTGTTCTGGCATATGCGGCTCGGCATGCAGGTGATCATCGAGGATTATGTGCACGAACCTCGCAGCAAGATCGCGGCTCTCATCCTCAACACGCTCTTTGCGGCGTTGATGTTCATCATTGCCGCCACTTCCATCCTCAAAATGAGTCTTGCCTGATGGCCGTATCTGAATCGCAAAAAGCCTCAAAAAGCGTTACCATCGGTGATCGCGCCTATCCAATCACCGATCACAGCTATGACGTGGTTGTTGTCGGCGCGGGCGGCTCAGGACTTCGCGCCGCGCTTGGCGCATCACAGGCCGGATTGAAAACAGCCTGCATCACGAAAGTTTTTCCCACGCGCTCGCATACAGTGGCGGCGCAGGGTGGCATTGCAGCCTCGCTTGGCAATATGGGGCCCGATGACTGGCGCTGGCACATGTATGACACGGTGAAGGGTGCCGACTGGCTGGGCGACCAGGATGCCATTGAATATCTGGTGCGCAATGCGCCCGAGGCGGTTTACGAGCTTGAACATTTCGGCATGCCCTTCAGCCGCACGGAGGAAGGCAAGATCTACCAGCGGCCTTTCGGCGGCATGATGCAGAATTTCGGCGATGGCCCGCCTGCCCAGCGCACCTGTGCGGCGGCCGACCGAACGGGCCATGCCATGCTGCACACGCTCTATGGCCAGTCGCTGCGCTATGACACGGCTTTCTTCATCGAATATTTCGCGCTCGATCTGATCATGGAAAATGATGCATGCCGCGGTGTGATGGCCATGAGCATGGAGGACGGTTCGATCCATCGCTTCCGGGCGCACCAGACAATTTTGGCGACGGGTGGCTATGGCCGCGCCTATTTTACAGCGACCTCGGCGCATACCTGCACGGGCGATGGCAATGCCATGGTGCTGCGCGCCGGGCTTCCCTGCCAGGACATGGAATTCGTGCAATTCCATCCGACGGGCATTTATGGCGCGGGTTGCCTCATCACCGAGGGTGCGCGCGGCGAGGGCGGGTATCTCACCAATTCAGAAGGTGAGCGTTTCATGGAGCGTTATGCGCCTTCCGCCAAGGATCTTGCCTCGCGCGATGTGGTGTCGCGCTCCTGCACCATCGAAATCCGTGAGGGTCGTGGCGTTGGCAAGGAGAAGGACCATATCCATCTCCATCTTGAGCATCTTGATCCAAAGGTGCTGCATGAGCGCTTGCCGGGTATTTCGGAGTCCGCGAGAATTTTTGCCGGTGTTGATGTAACGAAAGAGCCGATCCCGATCTTGCCTACGGTGCATTACAACATGGGCGGCATCCCCACGAATTATCACGGCGAGGCGTTGGCGGGGGACAAGGATGGTCCCGAGAAAACCGTGCCGGGATTGATGGCGGTGGGCGAGGCGGCCTGTGTTTCCGTACACGGAGCAAATCGTCTGGGCTCCAATTCCCTGATCGATCTTGTGGTCTTTGGCCGGGCGGCGGGACTGCGCTGTGTTGAGTTGGTGAAGAAGGAAGACAAGTCGCATGCCGATCTTCCCGCCGATGCGGGCGAGGCAACGATTTCGCGGCTCGATGGCTTTCGCCACGCTTCGGGCGGCACACCGACGGCGAAGCTTCGCCTTGCCATGCAGCGGGCCATGCAGGAAGATGCGGCGGTGTTCCGCACGGGCGAGACACTGGAGCAGGGGTCGAAGAGGATCAACAAGGTCTGTGGCGCTAAACGGAAAGTGACGCTCGGCTACCGCCCGGTGCATGACTTCACGATGAGCGACGACATCGCCTACATCAAGCCAAAGGCGCGGGGGTATTGATGCGGTGGGCACGCGCGATAGTTTCTCCCTCCCCCTTGTGGGGAGGGCCGGGGTGGGGGTCTGGGAGTGGTTGACGCTTTCGCTCGGAGCCTTCGCAACAACGCGACGCCTGCTGAAGGATTGCTGTGGCAGGAGTTGCGCATTCTGAAGTCAGAAGGTCGGCACTTCCGCAGGCAAGTGCCTATTGCCGGCTTCGCTGCGGATTTTGCCTGCCATTACCCGAAAGTGGTTGTTGAGCTGGATGGTGGGCAACATGGTGATGCTGCCAGCTATGATGATATGCGGTCGAAGCGACTAAATGCAGAAGGCTACAATGTCTTGCGCTTCTGGAATGCCGAAGTGTTTGAGAGCTTGGAAGGTGTAGTAGACCGTATCCGTCACGAGGTTCGACTGCCGACCGCCTATTCGTATTCTCATTTGAACCAGCCCCAGACCCCCACCCCGACCCTCCCCACAAGGGGGAGGGAGTAGGAAATCTTCATGGTCGCATTTTCACTTCCCACAAATTCCAAAATCGGCATAGGTAAGTCTTGGCCCATGCCGGCGGGCTCCAACATCCGCTCCTTCAAGATCTATCGCTGGAACCCGGATGACGGGAAAAACCCGCAGATCGACACTTATCAGGTGGACATGGATGAGTGCGGGCCGATGGTGCTCGATGCGCTCATCAAGATCAAGAATGAGCAGGATGCAACGCTCACCTTCCGCCGCTCCTGCCGCGAGGGCATCTGCGGCTCCTGCGCCATGAACATCGACGGCACCAATACGCTGGCCTGCCTCAAGGCCTGTGATGGGGTGAAGGGCGATGTGAAAATCTATCCCCTGCCGCACATGCCGGTGGTAAAGGACTTGGTGCCCGATCTCACGCGCTTCTACGCCCAGCACCGCTCCATCGAGCCCTGGCTCAAAACTTCGACGCCGACGCCGCAGACGGAATGGAAGCAATCCAAGGAAGAGCGCGAAAAGCTGGACGGGCTTTATGAGTGCATCCTCTGCGCCTGCTGCTCCACCTCTTGCCCCTCCTACTGGTGGAACGGTGATCGCTATCTGGGCCCTGCGGCGCTGCTGCAGGCCTATCGCTGGCTGATCGACAGCCGCGACGAGGCGACCGGCGACCGGCTCGACAACCTCGAGGACCCGTTCCGGCTCTACCGCTGCCACACCATCATGAATTGCGCCAAGGCCTGCCCCAAGGGCTTGTCGCCCGCCAAGGCCATCGCCGAAATCAAGAAAATGATGGTGGAACGGCGCGTTTAGCAAGGCCTTCCCAAACAGTTGCGGGAC
>JAIBJH010000175.1 GCA_020029455.1 Hyphomicrobiales bacterium | reverse complement strand
GTTGGGATGTTTCGCCGCCTCGCGCACATGGGCGACAGTGAAGGGGGCAAGTTCCTTCGTCCGGTCATGGATTTCCTCGACCTCGAGGCCGATACCCAGAAGTCCCGCCGCGATCTCATCGACAGTGGCCTGCGTGTCGAGATAGTCCTTGAGCCAGGAGAGAGTGAATTTCACGATAGGCCTCCCGCCAGAGTGGGCACATTCAGCGCCTTGAAGCCATAGTGGCGGAGCCAGCGCAGATCAGAGTCGAAGAAGGCGCGCAAATCCGGGATGCCATATTTCAGCATGGCGATGCGGTCGATGCCCATGCCGAAGGCAAAGCCCTGGTATTTCGCAGGATCGAGCCCGCAGGCCTTGATGACATTGGGATGGACCATGCCCGAACCTAGAATTTCAAGCCAGCTTTCGCCTTCGCCGATCTTCACCTGACCATCTTTCCAAGAGCACTGAATGTCCACTTCCATGGAGGGTTCGGTGAAAGGAAAGTGCGAGGCGCGGAAGCGCATCTTCACGTCATCCACCTCAAAGAAGGCCTTGCAGAATTCATGCAGCACCCACTTGAGGTGGCCCATGTGCGTCGCCTCGTCGATCACCAGCGCTTCGACCTGGTTGAACATGGGCGTGTGCGTCATGTCGCTGTCGGAGCGGAAGGTGCGGCCCGGCGCGATGATGCGGATGGGCGGCGCACCACTTTTCATTGTGCGGATCTGCACGGGGCTCGTGTGCGTCCTCAGCACCATGCGCGTGCCATCTTCCTTCTCATTGAAATAGAAGGTGTCGTGCTCCTGGCGCGCCGGATGTTCCGGCGGCATGTTGAGGGCATCGAAGTTGTGGAAGTCGTCTTCGATGTGCGGGCCTTCGGCCACGGAGAATCCAAGATCGCCGAAAATCTGCACCACCTCTTCCCAGACCTGGTTCACGGGATGGATGGTGCCGCGCAACTCGTGGCGCGCAGGAAGCGTGATGTCGACTTTCTCTGTGACAAGGCGCGCATCCAGCGCGGCGCGGGTCAGCACCGACTTGCGGGCGGCGATGGCCTCCGTCACCTTGTCCTTCAGAAGATTGAGCGCTGCGCCGAATGACTTGCGCTCTTCCGGCGACATGCCGCCAAGCGCCTTCATGCGTTCGGAGATCACGCCCTTCTTGCCCAGCGCCGAGACGCGCACGGCTTCGAGCGCTGCCTCATCGGCGGCAGCGTTCACCTGCGCCAGTGTTTCCTGTTCCAATGCCTCTAGGGACATTTGTTGCCTCAAACGAAAAGAGGCCCTGAGTTCAATGCCGGCCTTGGAGAGGCCGTTGATAAATCGGCCATAGGTGATGCCGAGTTCGCGGGTGCCGGCGTTGATGCGCTGGATCCAGAGCGAGCGGAAGTTCCGCTTCTTCTGCTTGCGGCCGATATATTGATATTGCTCGGCCTTCTCCACGGCCTGAACGGCAACGCGGAAGACATTCTTGCGGCGCGAGAAATAGCCCTTGGCTCTGGCGAGGACTTTCTTGTGGGAACGGCGGGCGACAACGCCGCCTTTGGAGCGTGGCATGGTTCGTCCTCCCTCTTAATTGTGCTTGGACGAGTATGGCATATGGATCCTGACGAGGCCGGCATCGCCGGGGGCCAGAACCATGGTGCCGCGCTGGTTGCGGATCTGCTTGTTGGAGCGCTTGATCATGCCGTGTTGCTTGCCTGCACCGCCGGCCTTCACCTTGCCGCTGGCCGTGAACTTGAAGCGCTTTTTGGCCGAGCTCTTGGTCTTCATCTTGGGCATTTTCTAATCCTTTCAGATAGTTAGATTCTTATTTGTGGTGTGCTTTACACGCCAAAGTCATGCAACTTTGGCGCTCGCACACCGAACCGCCATGGCAGCCCTAATTCAGCCAGGCGATCGGGAACTCAAGACAATGTCGTGAGATGGCGGGGATAAAGCAGAAATGGCCCGCAAAGGCAAGTTTGGGTCCGAAAGCATCTCTCGTTATTTTATAATTGACTTAATTAAGAAATCATGCAAATAAGAGCCATGCAGACTTTCCATGCCCTTGCTGACCCCACGCGCGCGCGCATTGTCGAAATGCTGGCGGCAAACGGCAGGCTTTCGGCTGGCGAAATTTGCCGCCAATTCGCAGCCTCGCCACCGGCCGTTTCGCAGCATCTCAAAGTCTTGAAGGTGGCCCGCCTGGTCAATGTCGAGGCCAGGGCTCAGACGCGCATCTACTCCATCAACCGCGATGGTTTCCGCGAGGCACAGGACTGGCTGAAAAGCGTCACCGAACTCTGGACCGAACAGTTCGACAAACTCAACGACCTCTTGAAGTCACAGCAAGCAAAGAAGAAATGAGAGAGCCCATGACAACGCCATTCACTTTCAAACTTGCGCGAACTTTTGATGCTCCCCTGGATCAGGTCTGGGACGCATGGACCGACGCGGAAAAGCTGGCTCAGTGGTTCAGTCCCAAGGGTGTGAGGACTTTCCATTCCAGGCTCGATCTGAGACCCGGAGGCTTCTATCACTATGGCCTGGAAAACCCAGACGGCAGCCGCTACTGGGGGCGTTGGGTTATTGCCGAAGTCAACCCGCGGACGTCGCTTGTCTTCATTGTTTCATTTTCCAATGAAAAAATGGAGATCACCCACCATCCCATGGCTCCAAGTTGGCCGCGCGAAATTTTCTCCACTATCTTGTTTCGCGACATGGGCGGAAGGACCGAGGTGGAAGTGAACTGGACGGCCCACAATGCAACCGGCGAAGAAACACAAGTTTTTGCCGCCGGAGCCGAAAGCATGGGCGCCGGCTGGGGCGGCACGTTTGAGCAATTGGCAGAATATCTTCGCCGCGTTTGAACTTGTCAGCAGCGTGCCTTCCGCGCCTTGACCTCGCCAGACGACGGGACTAGCTCCCCTGCTTTCCCGCGCAGACTAAATTATTTCAATCCGGAACAGAGAAAATGACTGACGCCACCCCCGCCGGAAAAGTTCCTGATCACCGGCAAATAAAATTGCTGCTCCTCTTCACCGCAAGATCGGTCAGAGCAGCGCCACAACGAAGCAGACGGCGGTCAGTTGCGGTCAATTGACCGCCGTCAAAGAATGCTCGTCAGCCAATCAGATCCAGAACCAGATATAGACCCAGTGTGGTCTCCGGCGACAGCGGCGGCGCCAATGGCCCCTGTATTTCCAGCGCCGGCAGATGCGGCGCCAGCGGCGCACCCGGCGCCTGCGATGGCGGCGCCTGTGACGGACAGGCTGGAAACCTTCATCTTCACCGTCGTCCAGCTCCGTCAAAGGAGCGTCAGACTCTGTCAACTTGGGAAGGACATCGTCAGACTCAGGGACGGGGCTTTTGGTCGGAACCGAAGTCAGCGCCCGGGCCTGACGGGGCAAAGCGGCGGCAAAGCCGGTTGTGGCGGCCACGCCGAGCAGACCTGTAACAAACAATCTCCTGTCCATTGTCGTCTCCTTACGCAAATTTCAGAGATAACGTTCGAGACCGCCGGACGGTTGCAGCAGCCATGCAACTTTGTCTTCCCTTACGAGTTGACTTTTTGGCTGAACTGCCTTTTTGTTCGACTTACGTTCCAAAACGGATTCTCCCATGTCATCAACTAAAATACACGGCCATCTTGGCCGCACGGAATTCATCACACTTGTTGCAGCATTGATTGCCATCAATGCCTTTGCCATCGACATCATGCTGCCGGGCCTGCAACAGATCGGCGAGGCCTTGGGCGAGCCCGACGAGAACCGCCGGCAGCTCGTGATCCCTGCCTATATGCTGGGATTCGGCGTGCTCCAGCTTGTCTTCGGACCCTTGGCTGACCGTTTCGGGCGGCGCGGGCCGCTGCTTGCTGGCGTTGCCATCTACTGCCTCTCGGCACTGTGCGCCTTCTTCGTTTCAAATTTTGACAGCCTGCTGGTGTTGCGCCTCCTGCAAGGGGCGGGCGCTGCGGCTTCCGCTGTCATCGCCATCGCCCTCGTCCGCGATCTTTTCGTCGGCGATCAAATGGCCAAGACGCTCTCGCTGGTCTTCATGGTGCTGATGATCTCGCCCATCCTGGCGCCGGGTCTCGGTCAGTTCCTGCTCACCATCATTGATTGGCGCGGGCTCTTCGGCTTCATGGCGGGACTTGGGGCCATTGTGTTCACCTGGGTTTATTTCCGCTTGCCGGAAACGCTGAAGCCTGAGAGCCGCCGCGCCTTCACGCCTTCGTCCATCGTGGAAGGCTTCGGCATTGTTTTCGGCAACCGCGTGTCGCTGGCCTATATCATGGCAACGGCCCTGCTCTTCGGCACATTGATGGGCTTCCTCACCTCGTCCCAGCAGATCTATGTGGACCACTACGGCATGGGCGCGTGGTTCCCCGCATTCTTTGCGGCTGGCGGGGCGATCTCGGCGGTGGGCGGCTTCATCAACTCGCAACTGGTAACGCGCTTCGGCATGCGGCCGCTTTCGCATGGGGCACTTGTTGCCTATGCGGCATTGTCGGTGATCATGCTGCTCCTCGGATATTTCGACGTGATGCCGGTGTTCTTGTTCTTCGCGCTGATGGCGGCGATCTTCGTTTCCTTCAATTTCATCATGTCCAATTTCGGCGCGTTGGCCATGGCGCCACTGGGCGAGGTGGCGGGCACGGCTGCTTCCACCCAGGGTTTCCTGCAGATGGTGATCGGGGCGGCACTCGGCGCCATGATCGGCCAGTTCTATGATGGAACGCCGGTGCCCATGGCGGCGGGGTTCGTTATCCTTTCGCTGCTTGCCGGCGTCATCATCGTGCTCGGAACGGGCAAGAATTTGCAGGAGCAGGTGACTTGAGCGGCGAACCCGTCAAGCCGATCGCCAGCGAAACCGTGCCATGGACGGAGTTTCGCCATGGCGAGGATTTCCATATCCGCTACCGGCATCTTTCCACCGCCATGGGGCCGCAGCCCTATAAGATTGGCGTCGCCATCGAAGAACTGATGCCGGGCAAGCAGAACAATCCGGCGCATTATCATTTGCGCGAGGAGGAACATCTTCTGATCCTCTCCGGAACATTGACAGTCCGGATCGGCAAGGATTTCCACGTGATGAAGACCGGAGATTATGTGCGCTTTCCGGCGGGCGCACCACAGGAGCATTGCCTCTACAATCACACGGACGAAGTGTGCCGCTACATCATCATCGGTGACAATGATCCGCATGAGGTGGCGGTCTATCCCGATTCCAACAAGGTATCAGTGCGCGGCCTTGGTGAACGCTACCGCCGTGAACCCCTGGACTATTGGGACGGCGAAGGCACACTGAGCGGAAAGCCGAAGTAACAGCCACTTCTACCGCGCGACGTGTTCGACGCAGATCAGCATCTCGTCGGCGGATGAAAGCGATGCGCTGAACTTCATGCAGTGCGATGCTTCGCCATTGCCAACTTCGCGGAAATAGCGGCAGCTATTGCATACCCCGAATGAAGGCTCTTCCAGGCGTCCTATTTCGGAGGCGAGCAAATCACTCACTGCCCTAGAGAAACGCCGGCGCATCTTGGGCTTGAGCGCTTCTATGTCATCGGCAAATGCGGCCAGCGCGTCCCCTTTCAAAATGGCCAGGCCGGTATCGGTGAGCGCCAGACCGGTCTGCCGCTGGTCGCCGGATTTGGCCTGCTTTGAAACGAGGCCCTTCTTTTCCAACGACAAGACCGTTTGCGATGTTGTGCCCTTAGTGGCGCCGAGATAGCGCGCCATGGCGCCCGGCGTGTTGGAGAAGCGGTTGGCAATGGCAAGATAGCGCAGTGCTTCCCACTGGGCGGGATTCAAACCCTTGCTGTGATCTCTAGCGCGCAGCAGGCGGGAAAGGCGCGTGAACTGGCGGAGGCTTTCCGCCCCTGCCACCATCTCGTCATCGCCGCCCCGTTTTGCCACGCCCCGCCCTTACCACACCTTTGCTTCACGCTGCCGTGGGAAGGCCAATGGGGCAGGAGATGCCTGTGCCGCCGAGCCCGCAATAGCCATTGGGATTTTTGGCGAGATATTGCTGATGGTAATCCTCGGCGAAATAGAAGGGCCCGGCCGGTGCAAGCTCCGTTGTGATCTTGCCGTGCCCCGCCTTGGCAAGCTCCTTCTGATACATTTCGCGCGAAGCGCGGATAGCGGGTTCATGGGCCGGGTTGGTCCAGTAAATGGCCGAGCGGTATTGGCTGCCCACATCATTGCCCTGGCGCATGCCCTGGGTCGGGTTGTGGGCCTCCCAGAAAACCTTGAGAAGTTTTTCCAGCGTCACCTGCTTGGGATCATAGACCACCAGCACGCTCTCGGCATGGCCTGTGCCGCCTGAGCAGACTTCATCATAGGTGGGGTTGGGCGTGAAGCCGCCGGCATTGCCGACCGCCGTCACCCAGACGCCCGGCACCTGCCAGAACTTGCGCTCGGCTCCCCAATAGCAGCCCAGGGCAAAGACGATGGTTTCGAGGCCTTCCGGATAGGGGGCCTTGAGATTGCGGCCCGATACAAAATGGGTTTCGGCTGTCGGAATTTCCTTGGCGCGGCCCGGTAGGGCCTCGGCGGCGGAGGTGGGCTGGCTCATTTTGCGGGAGAAGAACATACGGGGTCGCTCCTGTTTCGCAGCGTAACATAAGAATGGGTGCCCCGGAAAGTAAGCGGGCCGCGCGGCCGTCTCACCCGAACGTGAAGGATTTACATTATTCGTGAGGTGGTGCTTGCAGGGCCAGCGGCGATGGCTATAAGGGCGCGGCGAAATATGGGGAAAGGTGGCCGAGTGGTTTAAGGCGCACGCCTGGAACGCGTGTTTACGTGAAAGCGTAACGAGGGTTCGAATCCCTCCCTTTCCGCCATTAGCCGCCGATTATACGCCATGGCGCGGTATTCTGCGAGATGGCCACACAAACAATCAGTGCTGATTGCAACACGTCTCGCGGTCATTCCGGGCGAAGATTCAGCCAACCAACCTTTCGCAAGACAGCCCCTGCCAATTCCAGTGGCGTCTTGCTGTCTGTGGATACAGTAAACACTCCTTTGGTGTCTTCGCTCGCCATGCGTCTGGCTTGTCGAAGCGAGCGCTGTGCCTGCTCGTTTGCGCCGGAACCGATCTCACGCTGCGCCAGCCGTGCCAG
>JAIBJH010000174.1 GCA_020029455.1 Hyphomicrobiales bacterium | reverse complement strand
AAGCACGAAAAGCATATCGCTGAAGTGGCAAAGGAAGTGGCGGGAGCGCGGGACGTGCTGTTCCTCGGCCGCGGCATCATGTTCCCGATCGCACTGGAAGGCGCGCTCAAGCTCAAGGAGATTTCCTACATCCATGCCGAAGGCTATGCTTCCGGTGAATTGAAGCACGGCCCCATCGCGCTCATTGACGAGAATGTGCCGGTGCTGGTGCTCGCTCCGCGCGATGATCTCTACGAAAAATCCATCTCAAGCATGGAAGAGGTGGCGGCGCGCGGCGGCAAGATCGTGCTGATCACCGATAAAGAAGGCGCGAAGCACAATGCCTCGAAAACCTTCCGCACCATCCCGATGCCGACGGTGCATCCCTTCATCGATCCGATGGTCTATGCCCTGCCGGTGCAGCTTCTGGCTTATCACGCCGCCGTCGTCATGGGCACGGATGTGGACCAGCCGAGGAACCTCGCCAAATCCGTGACGGTGGAGTAGCTAGAATTTCCTCCCCCGTTTACGGAGGAGGTGGACCGCGAAGCGGGCCGGAGAGGGCCCTCTCTGTCACATGCTCCGCACGTGACACCTCTCCCGCAAGCGGGCGAGGAGAGATAGTTGTGTCAATGCGCTAGGCCGCCGCGCGGTTTGTAACAGCCATGCTTCTGGTCATAACCTTCGAAATACTCGCGCACCTGTGGGTGGCGCACCGGCGCTGGCGGCTCGTCGACAAGCAGGTTCTGCTCCGAGACATAGGCCACGTATTCTGTCTCATCGTTCTCGGCGAGCAGGTGATAGAAGGGCTGGTCCTTGCGCGGGCGCACTTCGGGCGGAATGGAGTTGTACCACTCCTCGGTATTGTTGAAGACTGGGTCCACATCGAAAATCACGCCACGGAAGGGAAACAGCCTGTGCTTTACAACCTGTCCGATGGAGAATCTGGCCTCTGGAAGTTTGGGCATATCTCCTGATTGCCAAGGTGTGGCAGGGAAGGCAAGACCTGCTAATTTCGCATCATTTCAGGCAGTCTTGACTGCGGCGACAGGCCCTCGCGCATCACATAATCGCGCAAGGGCGGGACCAGCGACATGACGCGCAGGCCCAGCGCTCGCAAGGCGTGAGGCGCAAGCGACTCTGCAAGCAGCGTGTGGTTGACGGCGCTGATGGCCAATTGCCGCGGCTCGATATCGGGCTTGCGCCTCTTGTCATAGTTCTCAAGCACATCGACGGTGCCGGGATCAGAAGAGTCTCTGATCAATTCCGCAGCGTGCCCGATGTCGCGCAACGACATGTTCAGACCCTGCGCGCCGACGGGGGGAAAGACATGCGCTGCCTCACCAACAAGGAAGACACGGCGCGCTCCATAACGTTCGGCAGATACACCCCGCATCGGGAAACTCCGCGGCTGCGTGACGTTGCTGATGAGGCCCAGCGCACCATGGCCAGCAAGCTGGATTTCCTTCGCGAGGTCAGCGGGTGGCAATGCTATGAGCCGCGCAATTTCCTGAGGCTTGTCGAGCCAGACGAGACTCGAGCGCTTGCCGGGCAGGGGAACGGTTGTGAAAACGCCGCCCTGCCTATGCCATTCCGTGGAGGTGTCGTTGTGCGGGCCCGAATGATCGAAGTTGGTGACCATCGCATCTTGGTCGAAGGACCAGTTGTAAACGGCAATGCCCGCAGTCTCGCGCAACATGGAGCGTGCGCCATCTGCCGCAATCACCGCCTGCGCCGTGATGGTCTCACCTGCGTCCGTGACCAGGGTGATCGCGGTTTCAGAAATATCGACGCGTGCCACCTTGGCAACGATCCGTCCGGCCGAACTTTTGGTAAGCACGTCGCGCAACGCAGGAACCAGTTGCACCAACGGTACATTGTATCCGAAGGCGTCAAGGCCAAGTTCGCTTGCGGCAAAGCGCAACTCGGGCGCCTCGATCATGTTGCCCGTGTCATCAAAGATGTGGAGGTGGCGCAAGGGCGCGCAGGAACTGGAAAGCAAACCGCTCCAGACGCCGATCCGCTCCAGCAAGCGGATGGATGGAGACATGAGAGCCATGGTGCGCGGATCCTCCGGCGCTTCGGGCCCGACCAGAACACAAGCCACGCCCTCATGTGCAAGCAGTGCCGCCGCAGCAAGACCAGCAGGTCCGGCACCCACAACAACTGCTTTTGTGTTGATGTCAGTCATCTCAAGCGAGCGGCCAGGCCTTCATGCTGTCGCGCGCATTGAAGTTGTCGGCAAAAGCCTTGAGCTTTGGCCGCCCGGTGCGCCACGACAGCACCTGATGCCGGAAGTCGAGGTAACCCAGCGTACAGGCCGCCGCGACGCTGCCAGCATTCACGCCATGCAATACATCATGCCACTGGTTCTCCATATCATCGAGGCCAGCTGCGATGCGGGCACGAAGCCGGTCGGCATAGGCCGGCCATTGCGCCCCTTCCGGGCGTTGCGCCTGTTCGTAACGAAGCCCGACACCCGCTTCGGCGATGCCCTGTGCGAGGGCGAGGAGCGTCAGCACGCGAAAGCGCTTCACGCCATCATCTGGAATGTAGGCGCGGTTCCCGGCGACGTGGGCCAGATATTCCATGATCACACGGCTGTCATAGATGGGGTGATGATGATCCGTTTCGAGAACGGGAATCTTGCCGATGGGCGAAAGCTTGGCGAGTTCGGCATTGACTTCACCGGGCTTCACCGCTGCAGCCGCAAGCTGAACCCTGTCCTTGAGGCCCACTTCATGGGCCGTCACAAGGCACATGCGCACAAAGGGTGAAATGACATCGCCGTGAATTTTCATGAGATCAAGTCCAGACCGGTTCCAGACTTGGATTCAAGGTCATGACAGCATGCTTGTCAAAGAAAATTGCCAACAACCACTCGTCATGCCTGCGAAAGCAGGTATCCAGCTTATTTCAAGAGCAGCGGAATTCCCGCCTTCGCGGGAATGACGGGCTCTCTGTAACGCTCAATACTTCCGCAGCAGCCCGACAAGCTTGCCCTGTACGCGCACCCGGTCAGGTCCGAATATCCGAGTCTCGTAAACGGGATTGGCCGCTTCCAGCGCAATGGAATCGCCTTTTTTGCGCAGCCGCTTCAATGTGGCTTCTTCGTCATCCACCAGTGCCACGACGATGTCGCCGTTGATGGCCGTGTCACCCTTGCGGATCACTACTGTGTCACCGTCGAAGATGCCAGCCTCGATCATCGAGTCGCCCTTGACTTCAAGCGCAAAATGCTCGCCGCTGCCCAGCATTTCGGGCGGCACATTGATGTTTCCGGAATGATCCTGAATTGCCGCAATGGGAACACCAGCGGCGATGCGGCCCATGAGGGGAACAAAGGTGCCGCGCGGCATGCCGTCATTGGCGGGCGAGGCTTGCGGCTTGGCGCGGCCCAGATTGCCTTCGATGACATTGGGCCTGAAGCCGGTTTTCTTCTGCGCCAGTGCCGGGCTGTGTGACTCCGGCAGCTTGATGATCTCAAGCGCGCGGGCCCGGTTGGCCATGCGCCGGATGAAGCCACGCTCTTCCAGCGCCACGATCAGGCGATGCACGCCGGACTTGGACTGCAGATTGAGCGCCTCCTTCATTTCCTCAAAGGAGGGCGGCACGCCTTCTTCCTTGAGGCGCGTATTGATGAAGAGCAGAAGCTCGAGTTGCTTGCGGGTCAGCATGGGTGTCTCCACAGCTATCCGCCCAGTGTTTGGTGCGGGCGGAATCAGAACAGAACTGCAACAACCCTAGCATGTTCGCCCTGTGTTCTTCAACTGTTTTGCTTATGATCGGCTCAAAAGTCCAGAATGAGCACCGGAACCAGCGAATTTGCCTCTGCGGCGGGGGCGTTTGGCGGGCGAACAATCAGCGCCTGGGACCGCTGCAGGGTGCGCTGCATGGAGGAATCCTGGGCGGCAAAGGGCGCGGCGGTCCGGGTGCCGTCGGGAGCTATGGAGAGGCTGGCCCGCACATAGTCCTGCCTGCCGTCATTGGCCGGCATAGCAGCAGTGAGCCGGGCCAGAGTCTCTGGTTCCCCCGTGGGGAGCCCCAGCATGGCGGCGATGAGTGGCTTGAGGAAGATGCGGGCCGTGATCAGCGCCGACACGGGATTGCCCGGAAGCCCCATCACGTGGGTCTTGCCCTTGCGGCCGTACATGAAGGGCTTGCCGGGCCTGATCGCGATCATCCAGAAGGCGATCTTGACGCCGCAGGCCTTGAACGCCTCCTGCACGAAGTCCGTGTCGCCCACCGATGCGCCGCCGGTTGAAATCAGAATGTCCGCGCTAAGGCCCTTGCGCACCGCTGCAATCGTTGCCTTCAGCGTATCGCGTACAATACCAAGGTTGATGATCTCAGCGCCGAAAGATTCCACTAGTGCCTGCAGCGCGTGGCTGTTGGAGGAAACGATCTGATCGGCCCGTGGCTTCTGACCCGGCAGGACCAGTTCATCGCCGGTGGCGAAGACAACGATGCGTGGCTTGCGGCGAACGGAAACCGAAGCTGCATTGCCTGCGGACAGAAGGCCAATGTCGCGTGGACCGAGCCTGTGGTTGGCGGGCACCAGTTCATCACCTGCCGCAAAATCAAGCCCGCGCCTGCGGATGTGTTTGCCGACGGGAGATGATTGCAGGACGGTGACCTTGCCATCCTCGCTCTTTGTGTTCTCCTGGATGACAATGGCATCCGCGCCTTTCGGCAAGGGAGCGCCGGTGAAAATGCGCACCGTTGTTCCGGCTTTCACCGTCCCGGAATAGGCGCGACCCGCCGCGCTTCTGCCAATGACCTGCAATTGAACCGGAACACTCGCAACATCCTCAGCACGCACCGCATAGCCATCCATGGCCGAGCCTGCGAAGGGCGGCTGGTCGCGCTTTGCGGCAACGGTCTTTGCCAGCACACGGCCAAGGGCCTTGTCCAGCTTCACTGCTTCTGCTGGCAGCGGCTTCACGCCCTTGAGGATTCGGGCGCGGGCTTCATCTACGGGAAGCAGGTTCATCGCATCACTCAGCTTTGAAAGTGCCAGACTTGCCGCCGGTTTTCTCGACAAGGCGTAAATCTGTGATCCGCATTCCGCGGTCGACCGCCTTCAGCATGTCGTAGATCGTGAGGCAGGCAATGGAACAGGCGGTGAGCGCTTCCATTTCGACGCCCGTCTTACCCTCAACCTTGACCGTCGCTTCAACATCAATGCTGTCAGCGTTGAGTGCAAATTCGACACTCGCCTTGCTGATCATCAGCGGATGGCAGAGCGGAATGAGATCGGACGTTTTCTTGGCAGCGGCGATGCCGGCAATACGCGCCGTTGCCAGTACATCGCCCTTCTTTGCTGCGCCGTCACGAATTAGGGCAATGGTTGCGGCCTGCGCCAACATCCGCGCCCGTGCCGTGGCGCTGCGGCTGGTGACTGCCTTGTCCGACACATCGACCATATGGGCCTGGCCCTTGTCGTCGAGATGGCTGAGTTTGCTCATGGCCGTGTCAGAATAGCACGGGTTGCGGCTTCCACATCCTGCTGGCGCATCAGGCTTTCACCAATCAGGAATGTGCGGACATTGACGCGCTCCAGCAGCGCCAGATCGGCTGGCGCTAAGAGGCCGCTTTCAGCAACGATGATCCGGTCGGCCGGAATGCGCGGGGCCAGCCGTTCCGTTGTTTCCAGCGCCACATCGAAGGTGTGGAGGTTGCGATTGTTGATGCCGATGAGCTTTGATTTGAGTTTCATCGCCCGATCCAGTTCCGCCTCGTCATGGATTTCGACAAGAGCATCCATGCCAAGATCGAACGCTGCATTCTCAAGATCAGATGCCAGCGTGTCATCAACCATCGCCATGATGATAAGAATGCAATCGGCTCCCCAGGCGCGCGCTTCT
>JAIBJH010000173.1 GCA_020029455.1 Hyphomicrobiales bacterium | reverse complement strand
CGGCTTCATTCCCACATTCATCGTGGCGAAGATCCTCAACGGCGCGAACCTGTTGCGTGTGCCGAAGGAAGTTGAACTCGTGGGTCTCGATTTCGCGACAAACGAAGCATATGAAGCCGCGGTCGCCGATGTCACGGCGTCCGAGCGCGCAATGGTCAAGTAAGGAGAACTCGCAATGTCAACCAATGGCATAACAAGCTGGGCTGTCGACCTGAAGGACGTCGGCGCCATCTATCCCTTCCAGGGATCAGAGACGGTGCTGGTGATCCTTGGTCTCGCATTTTGGATCGGCTGGCATATCTGGCAAATCCGTCACGAGAACGCTGAACTCGAACACGAGAAGAACCGGGCTACTGCCGAACGGGCGAAAAAAGCAATCGACCGGTACTGACCGCATTGCTAAACGTGAATATGAAGGGCCCCTCGCGGGCCCTTCTTTCATTGTGCCGAATCCTCTTTACTCACGGGACGTTTGCCCTATAGAGCGCGCGTTTTAAAATCCCGCGCCAGAAGCGCTGATCGAGGAGAGCCGCATGACCACCCACACCCGACATGCAAGCTGGCAAGGCCCCATCCTGATGCTGGGCTTCGGCTCTATCGGGCGCGGCGTGCTGCCGTTGATCCTCCGCCACATCGATTGCGACCGTAGCCGCATCACCATCATCGATCCTTCCGACCTCAACAAGAAGATCGCCGGCGCGGAAGAGATCAAATTCGTGCAGGAGGCCATCACCAAGGCCAACTACAAGTCGCTGCTCAAGCCACTGCTGACGGCAGGCCCCGGCCCCGCCTTCATCGTGAACCTCACGGTTGACGTGGACTCGCTCGACATCATGCGCCTCGCCCGCGAGACGGGTGCCCTCTACATCGACACGGTGATCGAACCTTGGCCCGGCTTCTACTACTCAGCCAAAACCAATAATGCCGCGCGCACCAACTATCGGCTGCGTGAGGATATGCTGACCCTGAAGCGCAAATTGGGTAAGGGAACGACGGCGATTTCGTGCTGCGGGGCAAATCCCGGCATGGTGTCGTGGTTCGTGAAAGAGGCACTTCTCTCCATCGCCCATGACCTCAAGATAAAGCACGACGTGCCCAAGAGCCGCGAAGACTGGGGCAAGCTAATGAAGAAGGCGGGCGTCAGGGGCATCCACGTCGCCGAGCGCGACACCCAGCGCATCCGCACGCCCAAGGCGCTCGATACATTCCTCAACACCTGGTCGGTGGAGGGCTTTGTCTCGGAAGGTCTGCAGCCTTCCGAACTCGGCTGGGGCACGCATGAGAAGAAACTGCCGCCGGAAGGCCGCCGCCACAAATCCGGCTGCGGAGCCGCGATTTATCTGGAACGGCCTGGTGCCGATACGCGTGTTTTGACATGGAC
The DNA here is from genome assembly GCA_020029455.1 of Hyphomicrobiales bacterium. Classification (GTDB taxonomy): domain Bacteria; phylum Pseudomonadota; class Alphaproteobacteria; order Rhizobiales; family Aestuariivirgaceae; genus Aestuariivirga. The sequence goes on along the minus strand of JAIBJH010000173.1, from coordinate 7,136 downwards.
ACCGACAGTGGGCCCGCATTTCGGATTTCTGGTGACGCACAATGAGGCAATTTCCATTTCCGACTATTACACAGTACGAAGCGGCCGCTCGGTGAGTTACCGCCCGACCTGCCACTATGCCTATCACCCTTGCAATGATGCGATCCTGTCGTGGCATGAGTTGTTGGGTGCCGGCGGCAAGCGGCAGTCGGTCAATCACGTGCTGGATGAAGATGAGATCACGGAAGGGCGCGATGAGCTTGGCGTACTGCTCTATGGCCACAAGAAGAATGCCTATTGGTTCGGCTCGCAGCTTTCCATCGAAGAGGCGCGCCAACTCGCCCCGCACCAGAATGCCACTGGCCTGCAGGTCACTTCAGCCGTTCTTGCCGGCATCATCTGGGCCATCGAAAATCCAAACGAAGGCATCGTCGAGACCGACGAGATGGACCATGTGCGCTGCCTTGACGTGCAACGCCCCTATCTCGGCAAGGTGAAGGGCTACTATACGGATTGGCATCCACTGAAGCAGCGCGTCGGCCTGTTCGACGAGAAACTCGATAAGCGCGATCCCTGGCAGTTCACGAATATTTTGATGCGGTAGTTCACTTGGTCGTCACCGGGATGACGGCCATTCTGCCGATTTGGATTGTGCCGCCCGAGGCTCTAAGGTGCGCCGAGGAGACCCTGATGAATCACAAGAAGTTTGTTGCTGTCGCCCTGCTTGGAACCGTTCTGGCCATCCCCGCCGCCGCTGCCCCCTCGCACGGCATTGCCATGCAGGGCGAACCCGCACTGCCTGCCGATTTCAAGAACCTTCCCTATACCAATCCCGACGCGCCGCAGGGCGGCGAGCTGCGCCAGGCGGTGGTCGGCACCTTCGACAGCCTCAATCCCTTCATCGTGAAGGGCAATGTTGCGAAGGATGTGCGTACCTTCACGTTTGAAAACCTGATGGGCCGCAATGGCGCGGAACCCTTCTCGCTCTATTGCTGGCTGTGCGAGACCATTGATGTATCGGATGACCGCCAGACTTTCACCTTCAAGCTGAGGCCGGAAGCGAAATTTTCCGATGGTTCTCCTGTGACCGCGGCAGATGTGGTGTTCTCCTTGGAAACACTGCGCGATCATGGCCGTCCCAATTTCAAGAACTCCTATGGCAAACTGAAGTCTGTCGAGACACCGGATGAGCGAACGATTACATTCAAGCAGGAGGCGGGAGACCGCGAGCTCCCACTCATCATTGGCCTGATGCCGGTGTTCTCGAAGAAGGCCATGGAGGGTCGCAACTTCGAGGAAGCCTCTCTTCAACCTATCATCGCTTCGGGACCGTACATCGTCGGTGATGTAAAGCCTGATGAAGTCATAACCTACAAACGCAATCCGAACTGGTGGGGCAAGGATATCGCCTTCAACAAGGGTTTGTGGAATTTCGATGTGGTGCGCTTCGACTATTACCGTGACAACAATGCCGCCTTCGAGGCCTTCAAGAAGGGCGAGGCGCATGTGCGCATGGAAAGCGATCCCACGCGCTGGGCCACGGCCTATGATTTTCCGGCAGTTGCTGAAGGCAAAGTGATCAAGGAATTTGTCGAGCAGAAGACACCCGCTCCGGCCACCGGCTTTGCTTTCAACACGCGCCGCAAGATCTTCGAGGATGTGCGGGTGCGCGAGGCACTGGTTATGGCCTTCGACTTCGAATGGGCCAATGCCAATCTGTTCTCGAACCAGTTCAAGCGCACCTACGGCTATTTCGGCGGCTCAGCGCTGTCTTCGGAAGGAAAGGCTGCAAGCCCCGGCGAACTGGCGATCATAGGTGCTGATGGCGGCGGGCTTCGCAAGGATTATCTTGATGGCAGCTACAAGCTTCCGGTGAGCGATGGCTCAGGCCTTGACCGCAAGATACTGCGCAAGGTGGTGGGTCTTCTCAAAGACGCTGGATGGGAAATCAAGGACGGCAAAATGATGAATACTGCCGGCGAGCCCTTCGCTTTTGCTGTCACGTTGCAGACCGACGAGCAGCAAAAGATGGCGCTGCACTACCAGCGCACCCTGCAGCAGATTGGCATCGCCATGGAAATCAAGAAGGTGGATGCGGCGCAGTTCTCCGCCGTGCAGAAGACCTATGACTACGACATGATCCCAGTGGCATGGTTCAATTCACTTTCACCCGGCAGCGAGCAGAAACTTTACTTCGGCTCTGACGGTAAGACGAAGGAAGGCACGCGCAATTATCCGGGCATTGCCGATCCCAAAATCGATGCGGCGGTCGAGGCCATGGTGAGGGCAACAACGCGCGAGACCTTCGAGGATGCGGTACGTGCTGAAGACAGGCTGCTGGTTTCCGGCCAATACATCGTGCCTTTCTATAGTGCGGGCGGGCACTGGGTGGCGCGCTGGAGTTACATCGACGGGCCAGATGCACAACCCGTCACAGGCTTTGAGGCGACGGCACTGTGGCACAACAAGTAGCGGTGCCTGTCCACATTGATGTCATTTCGGATGTCGTCTGCCCCTGGTGTTTCCTGGGCAAACGGCGGCTTGATGCAGCGCTGCGCATGGTGCCGGAAATTCCGGTACGCGTGCTGTTCCGGCCCTTTTTTCTCGATCCCACCATCCCGCCCGAAGGCATGAGCCGGCGCGATTATCTGGTGCGGAAGTTCGGCGAAGGCGCACTGGACACCATCCACGACCAGCTCACCGCCATCGGCGAGGCGGAGGGCGTTCCCTACAAGTTCGACCTCATTACGCGTTCGCCCAATTCGCTGAATGCCCACCGGCTGCTACGCTGGGCGGCGATCGCCGGCAGCCAGCCGCAAGTGTTGGAAGCGCTCTTCATGGCCTATTGGAGCTGGGGCCAGGATATCGGCGATATCGAGGTTCTGAAGACCATCGCCATCGTCAATGGCTTTCGCGGTGAGGACATCGAACGTGTGCTGAAGTCCGACGAAGGCGTGAAAGAAGTCATGGAAGAAGTCGCCATGGCGGAGCGAATAGGCGTCACCGGCGTTCCCACCTTCATCTTCAACCAAAAATATGGCGCGGTGGGCGCCCAGCCCACCGAGGTGCTGGCGAATGTCATCCGCAAGGCTGCGGCGAATGGGGCTGCAGCGCAGGGTTGACCGCGATGGTATTTTACTCCTGTTGCGCGAACAGGCGTTTGCCGGGCCTAGGAAGGCCGTACAGTGATTTTATTCCTTTTGGGCAGTCCGGTACCCGGTATCGCTGAATCGCCGTGTACGGCCTTCCTAGGCGATTTAAACGCCTATTCTGGGTTTATAGTCCTCCTACCTGACCTTTGGACGGCGGTCGCTGACAATTGTCCAATTCCGGGGCACAGTGGCAAAGACTGCCTCGGAGACAGAGATGCCCTACTCACAGTACCGTCCAGACCTGATGGGGCATGCTGGGTTGACACCCTCAGGTACTTTCGAGGCGGGCTCCTATCAGTCCCTCGAACTTGTCTACACGGCGGGCGTGTTCGGCGTGGATGATACGGGCTCCATCAAGATCGGCTTCCGCTTCGCCACCGACTTCGGCCCGGTGCAGCTCGACGTTCCCGAGGCGCCCGGCTACACAACGGCGGAAGCCTCCAATGGCGCCACACTGGAATGCAAGTGGGAGTTCAAGCGCAACATCAGACCGTGGAGTCGATCGCTCTATGTCGGCGTAATGAAGCACTTCCTCAAACCCGGAGATACGATTACCATTCGGTTCGGCGACCGGCGGCAGGGATCTCCCGGCATCAGGCTTCAGACCTATTGCGAGGAGGAATTTGAATTCCGCATTTTTGCCGATCCCATCGCCACTTATGATTATGTGGCACTCCCGGAGAACCCGAAAATCAGGATTGCCCCCGGCCCTGCGGTGACATGGCAAGCAATTCTTCCCACTCTCATCCGTGCCGACGAGCCATTCCGCCTCGGCATCGAGGCGACGGACAAGTGGGGCAATGCCACGAACCAGCCGGATTGCGAATTGCGGCTTGAAGCGAATGTTCCAGTACAGGGCTTGCCCGAGACCCTTCGAATTGCGCAGGGAAAATACGGCGCAGTTGTCGAGGGCTTGAAGATCACGGCGACGGAGACACTGGTTGTCACGCTTCGCGATTCAGACGGCAAGGACATTTGCCGGTCAAATCCGATGAAGGTTACTGATCGTGATGCAGCCCTCGTGCATTTCTGGGGCGACACCCACGGCCAGTCCAATGAGACGCTGGGCACGAACACGGCGCGGCAATATTTCGAGTTTGGACGCGATCTGGCGCTTCTCGATGTCAACGGACTGCCATGACGCCCATGAGCTGTTTCGCCGCCTTGCAGGCAAGGATTGCGTGGTGGCGGCTCATGTGGGCGGGCGATACGCCGATATTGCCTTTGCCCATGACGGCCGTCTCGAGACAGCTGTCGAAGTGCATTCTGCCTGGGGCACGTTCGAATGGATTCTGCACGATGCATTCGAGAAAAACTACCGAGTGGGCGTGGTGTGCAACTCCGATGGCCACAAGGGAAGGCCTGGCGCCGATTTTCCCGGTGCATCCTTCTTCGGAGCAACAGGCGGGCTAACCTGCTTCATTGCACCCCACCTAGATCGTGATGCCATCTTCGAGGCCATGCGGCGGCGTCACCACTATGGCACCACAGGCAATCGCATGTTTCTCAGCGTGGAAGCGCATCTTTCCGAAGCCGGGGATCGCTTTTTCCGTGATCCAGCAGTTTTTCCCGATGCCACCAGCGAAAAGGCTAGCCAACTCATCATGGGCGATATTGCGCGGGTCGGCGCCGGCGAGGTGACGCTGGTCGTCAATGCCATCGGCTCGGCGCCGATTGAAAGACTGGATATCTTTGACGGCCCTGACCTCGTGCAGACCGCGCACCCATATGGAGAGAAGAACCTCGGCTCGCGCATTCGGGTCATCTATGAAGGTGCAGAATATCGTGGCCGTGCCCGCACCACGATCTGGGATGGCAGTCTCACTGTCAGTGGCAACTCAATCAGGGATGCCAAAATCATCAACAACTGGAACCTGGACCGGGGCATTCAGACGCGGACCGATACGGAAATTTCCTGGAAGGCCGTAACGACCGGAAACTTCGGAGGTATCGATTTTTCTCTCGCCTCGGCCAATGAAGGTCAGCTGTTGATCAATACCAAGCACGGTAAAGTCGAGATCGCGATTGAGGATATTGGCTTGGAGGACACCGTCTATGAAGCAGGTGGCCTTGGCCGCAGAATTCGGCTCTATCGCCTACCGAACCAAATGACCCAACATGAGATTTGGGTTCAGCTTGCCATGATGCCTCACGCCGATCGCGACACGCGTCTTTACGTGCGAGTTACCCAGGAGGATGGCCACCGCGCCTGGTCGAGCCCGATCAATCTGTTCAGAAACTGAATCTAGGCCGCCGCCAGCTTCACCAGGTTTTGCATCAGTTGCCGTGTGCCTTTCAGCCGCGCCGCCGCAGTCTCCCAGTCGCGCAGGATCACCAGCTTCATATCGGGCCGCAGCTTGGCAAGAGTCCCCTGCCCGCTGATCCATTCCACCAGCTTCGGCGGATTGGGGAAGACACCGTTGCGGAGGGCAATCGTCGCACCCTTGGCCCCGGCGTCGACAGATTGCACATTGGCAGCGCGGCACAGCAGCTTGATGGAGACGATTTCCAGTAGATGCCGCACCTCTTCGGGCGGCTTGCCGAAACGGTCATGGAGTTCCGCGCCGAAAGCATCAAGCTCTTCCTGCTCCTTGAAGTCGGCCAAGCGGCGATAGAGGCCAAGCCGCACCTGCAGATCGCTCACATAATCCTCGGGGATCAGTACCGAGGTTCCGATATTGATCTGGGGCGACCATTGGCCATCGGCGGCGCTCTCCGCCTCCCCTGCCCGCATCGAGGCCACGGCTTCCTCCAGCATCTGCTGATAAAGTTCGAAGCCGACCTCGCGGATATTGCCGCTTTGCTCTTCGCCAAGAAGATTGCCGGCGCCGCGAATGTCGAGGTCGTGGCTTGCCAGCGTGAAGCCGGCGCCCAGAGCATCCAGCGATTGCAGCACTTCCAGGCGGCGCTCGGCATTGGGATTGAGGGCGCGGCCGGGGGGCGTCGTCATCAACGCATAGGCGCGAAGCTTGGCGCGGCCCACGCGACCTCGCAGCTGATAGAGTTGCGCCAGGCCGAACATATCGGAACGGTGAACGATCAGCGTGTTGGCAGTCGGAATGTCGAGGCCTGACTCAATGATCGTGGTCGAAAGCAGCACATCGAAGGCACGGTCATAGAAGCCGGTCATGATATCTTCAAGTTCGGTGGGTGCCATCCGCCCATGGGCCATGCGGAACTTTATCTCGGGCACATGGGCGCGGAGAAATTCGGCAATCTCCTCAAGGTCGGAAATGCGCGGCACCACATAAAAGCTCTGGCCACCGCGGAAATGCTCGCGCAAGAGATACTCACGGATCACCACACCATCGAACGGCGAAATGTAGGTGCGCACCGCCAGGCGATCGACGGGGGGTGTTGCGATGAGCGACATTTCGCGAATTCCCGAAAGCGCCAGCTGCAGGGTGCGCGGGATGGGTGTTGCGGTGAGCGTCAACACATGCACATCGGCGCGCATTTCCTTGAGGCGCTCCTTGTGCTTGACGCCGAAGTGCTGCTCCTCGTCGATGATGAGAAGGCCAAGATCGCGGAATTTGATCTTGTCCGTAAGCAGTGCGTGTGTGCCGATGACGAGATCGACGGAACCATCGGCAAGACCCTGCTTCACCAGATCCAGTTCTTTGCGGCCCACGAGACGCGAAGCATGGGCGATGTGCAAAGGAAGGCCCTTGAAGCGCTCGGTGAAATTCTTGAAGTGCTGGCGCGCCAACAGCGTTGTCGGCACAACGACTGCAACTTGTTTTCCGGCATAGGCGGCGACAAAGGCGGCGCGTAGCGCCACTTCCGTCTTGCCGAAGCCCACATCGCCGCAGATAAGCCTGTCCATAGGGCGGCCCAGTTGCAGATCATCCAGCACTGCTTCGATAGAATTGAGCTGGTCCTCCGTTTCCTCATAGGGAAAGCGTGCGGCGAATTCATCAAACGCGCCTTCGGGCGGGGCAAGCACATCACCTGCCTTCAACTCGCGAGCGGCAGCAGTCTTGATGAGATCATTGGCGATCTCGC
>JAIBJH010000027.1 GCA_020029455.1 Hyphomicrobiales bacterium | reverse complement strand
GGCGACATTCAGAGCGCCAACCAGGGCATCATCGAAATCACGCCGGCAATTGAAATTCCCAACGACCGTCCTGAAAAGCAGGTGCAGAAGAAGGTGCGCGTCGTCACCACCATCACCTATTTCCTGACGGAATAGGCTACCTCACAATAACTTTCTCCATCGGCGGCCTTGAGCCGCCGACCCAGTTTTTCCTTGCGCTGGGTGGGCGCATTAAGTGCGCCCATGGAGGATTATTGGAAGGTTCGCAACCGCGACGATTGCTACCTCAACCGCTCCAGCCTGTCGCGCTCCCACTCAACATCAGCGGTGAGCGGCAGGCGCGAAAGCCGCGCTATTTCATCACGCGTGATGCCCATGTCGAGCAACATATGGTCATCCATGGCCCGGAGCTTTTTCAGGTCTTTGCGGTTGCGCCAGTTCCGGAGAACGCGCGCGACAATCGTGAGACGGCCATAGGCCTCACGTGACTGGGCTTCCGAAAGAACATAGTTCCGCATGATAGACTCCTGATTGTATCGAATGTATCTGCCATAAAAAGCCACATTAACGCTTGATTTGGCCGAATGTTCTATGTACTCTGGTGCGATCCTTGATACAATCGGAATATTGTTACCATGACAATCTGGCAGCCCGATCTCGACCGCAGCAAGCCATTGTACCTCGCCATTGCTGACAGCCTGAGTCAGGACATCGCAGCGGGCGTGCTGCAAGAGGGCACAAGATTGCCGCCCCAGCGCGACCTTGCCTGGAAACTGGGCGTGACGCTGGGCACCATCACCAGAGCCTACAAGGAAGCGGAGAACCGCGGCCTCCTTTCCGGCGAAGTGGGCCGCGGCAGCTACGTGAAACGCCCGCGCGGTGTCACCGCGCTCAATGTGCCAGCGGGCGAAGATGATGGCATCATCGATCTCTCCCGTGCCATTCCACCACCCATCGTCAAGCCGTCCGAATTCGACGCGGCATTGCAATTTGTCATGCGCGATCCGAAGAAGCTCTCGCTTCTCGACTATGCGCCGCCTGAGGGCTTTCCGCTTCATCGCGCCATGGCGGTGAAATGGCTGAAACGCTCCTGCATCGAAGCTGAGGAATCCCAGGTGGTGATTTCCGCCGGCGCCCATCTTGGCTTGATCACCGTGCTTGAGGCTCTCACCAATCCGGGCGATCATGTGGCGGCCGAGCGCATCAACTATGTCATGCTCCGCACCACTTTCCGCAACGCCCACGTAACGCCGATGCCCATGCCGATGGATGCCGATGGCTTGATGCCCGATGCGCTTGAGACGGCGGCAAAACAGCACCCCTTGCGCCTTCTTTACATCGTGCCGACGCTGCAGAACCCGACGACCCACACCATGAGCCGCAAGCGCCGCGAAGAGATCGTTGCGATGGCGCGCAAACTCGATCTCACCATTATCGAAGATGATATTTTCCGCCTGCTGGATGAGCGCGTGCAGCCACCGACATTCTTTGAACTCGCGCCTGAGCGCACCTTCCACATCACAAGTCTGTCGAAAACATTGGCGCCGGGATTGCGCATCGGCTTTGTGGTTTCGCCCAAGGGCCAGGAGCGTTTGCTGCGCGCCCATGTACGCAACATGGCAGCCCGCACCGTAGGCCTTACCGGCGAGATCGCCCGTTACTGGATCGAGACTGATGCAGCCTCCGATATTCTTTCACGCACCTTGCAGGAAAACGCCATCCGCCGCGCCCAGGCCATTGAGATCCTCGGCGCCACCCGTTTCCGCTGCGCACCCGGTGCGCCCTTCGGCTGGCTCGAATTGCCGGAGCACTGGTCGGGCGCGCGCTTTGCCCAAAGCCTCTCCGCCCACAAAATCAAGGTGACGCCGGGCAATGCCTTTGATCTCGCGCCCTCGGGCCCGAGCCACCACATCCGCATAACTTTCGGTGCACCGTCTACTGGCCTGCGCGCCAGGCACGGCTTCGAGACCATCGCCGAATTGATGCAGGAACACGAGGAAGACGACTACACGCCGGTGGCCTAGCGCGCTTTCCGGCCACGTGGAACCACGTGGCCGAAAAGAATTCGCGCCAAGTTTAATATGTTGGAGCAAGTTCGCTTCGCGGACCTGCGGTTCTTATCGGCCAAGTCTCCAACTTGGCCGGAATTTGCTCTAAGACGGCTTTCCTTCCTCCTTCGCCTTCAATCCAAGAACAAGTGCAAGCAACAGCGCGCGAAGAGTCTCAAGTCCCTGCTGGCCGATGATCGCCGCGCATTCCGCCTCCATACGCTGGATGTGTTCCAGCACATGATCGCGTGCCCTGTGGCCCCGGTCCGTGATGGTGACGATCTTGTCCCGGTGGTTGCCCGGCTGCGGGAGAAGTTCCAGCACCTTGAGGGCCACAAGCCTCTTCACCGAACTGTGCACTGCCTGGCGCGAGACTTCGAGCTCCCGGGCAATCTCGGCAACCGACTGTGGCTTGCGGATAGCCGATATGAAGACCCTGGCATCCGACTTGCGGACCTTCTCATAGCGCGTCCCCTTGCGATAGGAGGTGGTCAAGTCATCGAGCTGCGTGGTGAAATCCTGCAGCAACCCACGGATGTTGCTGAATGGAATATGAGCGCGCCATTCGTCAGTCATAATTGACAAATTATCCTACAATATCCAATCGTCAAGCCAGCGAAAAGTTCCAATTCCGGCAGAAACATCACGAAATATGTCGCAAATTGGCACTATAGCGCCGTGGGAGGTCGACGATAGGTGAGATCTATTGACAATTTCATTTGACAAATTATGTGGCAAATACCAGATCAGTTCAGTCAACTTCAGTTGACCGTCTTGCTTCCAACATTCCTTCCCCGGCAGGGTAGAGCCGCAACGCCTTGGCTTTGCCCGCATAGGCATGTCGGAGCAGACGCATTGCGCAGTGTAGGGGGCGCTCCGCTGCCCGGTGCCTGGCCGGCGATGCCCAGAACATCGCCGGTCTTGGCGTCCACTAGAGCAAATTCCGGCCAAGTTGCAGACTTCAACATATAGCTTTGGCGCGAATTCGCTTCGCGGACCTTCGGTTCTTTTCGACCGCGTGTTTCCACGCGGTCGGAAAGCGCGCTAATTATCCCAACGCCCGCTCATCGACGCCCGGCTCACCGTACGGCCCGCCGCCGAGCCGATGCTGGTCAAGGCCGCCATGTCTTCTTCCCGTAAAGTGAATTGTAGCACATTCAAATTCGACTGAAGGTTCTCACGTTTCCGCGACATGGGAATAGCAGCAACGCCTTGCTGGATGATCCAGCGCAGCACGATTTCCGATGCAGGCCGCCCGAGCTTGCGCGCAATCTCTTGTACCATGTCAGGCTGCAGAGCCCTGCCCCGCGCCAAAGGGCTGTAGGCGGTCAGCGTGATGCCGAGTTTTGTCGCCGCAGCAAGCAGCTTTGACTGATCAAGCAGCGGATGGAACTCCACCTGATTGCAGATGATGCGCCCGCCCGTTCGCTTTTGCGCCCGCTCCATCAAGGCGATTGTAAAATTGCTGACACCGATGTGCCGCGTCCTGCCCTCTTCCAGTGCCGAGACCAACCGGTCGACAGCTGCATCCACCTCGCTGTCGGCGGGCGGCCAATGAATGAGGAGAAGATCGACAGGCCCGCCCAGATCATCAACCGAGCGTGCAACCGATGAGTGAAAGCGCTGCGCCGAAAGACTACCCGGATCAACCTTGGTAACGACGAAGAGTTGCTCGCGCGGCACGGGCGAGCGCCGAAGGGCTTTTCCAACGGCCGCCTCATTGCCATACATCTGCGCCGTGTCGATGTGGCGATAGCCAAGCTCGATGGCCATGACGATCACATCTTCCGCCTCCTGGCCCATCAAGGGATAGGTCCCAAGGCCCAGCTGTGGAATGACACTATTGCTCGCCATGCGTCATCACTTTCTTCACCACGTTGTGCCAGCCGCCAAACTCACCCATACGACCTCACATAGAACAGGTAACTTGACTAGCTATGGCATGCTTCATAGCTTGAATCACAGAAATGCTGGCTTAGTTGAACCCCATCCGGATTGCGAGGTTTTCGAATGTTGATTGACGTACGCATGTTGGGAAGGTTCGTGGCGCTGTCCATGGCATATGCTGTACTGCTGGTTGGGGCCGGTCAAGCACTAGGCTCAGAACGAGTTTTGAAGCATTGCAAAGTGAGATACGTGGATTGCACGCGTGCATGTGGCGTTGAAAACAGAATGATCAACTGTCCCAAAATGTGCAAGGACAGACTCGCCAACTGCAAGAAAACAGGAAAATTTCCGCGGTAGACATTGATGTCTGACCATGCCTCGGTGACCCTTTCCCGCCCCATCAAGGGATAGGTCCCAAGGCCCAATGGCGGGATCACGCCGCCGGCCCCTTCAGTCACAACTTTCTTCACCATGTCGTGTTATGGGCCCCTTTCACCCGCTCGTGATTAGCAGTTGTATTGAGAGAAGATCATATCTCGAACATGGCAATAAGCCACACCATATCCAGACGAAAGTTGCTGGCAACCGCAGCCGCGGGATCTCTGGTGCTTCCCGCAAAAGGAAACGCGGCAGGATCGCCGGTGCTGGTGGAATTGTTTACCAGCCAGGGCTGCTCATCCTGTCCGCCGGCTGACAAATTCGCTGGAGAACTCATACAAGATCCGCGCCTCATCGTGCTCTCGTTCAATGTCGACTACTGGGATTATCTCGGCTGGCGCGACACGCTGGCCAAGCCCGAATTCTCCCAGCGCCAGTATGACTATGCCCGCTCGCGCGGCGACGGCAAGGTCTATACCCCGCAAATGGTGATCAATGGCGCGGACCATGTCGTCGGCAGCAACAAGGTTGGCGTTCTTGCCAAGATCAAGGAGGCAAGGAACCTCCCCGCCCATCTCACGTTGACCATGACAGAGAAAGAAATCACTGCCGAAGTGGCGCAGTTCATGCCGATTGGCGAGGCAACGCTGTGGCTTATGGCGGTGGAGAAGGAAGCAAGGCAGGAGATTGCTCGCGGCGAGAACGCCGGCAAGGTCATCACCTATCACAATGTGGTCTGCAACATGGTGCCTGCCGCCATGTGGAAGGGCGAAGCCCTGAAAGCATCATGGCTCAGGAGTGCCGTGATGCCGTCCGATGCCAAATTCTGCGTGGCTGTGCTGCAAAGCGACAAGACGGGACCAGTGCTCGGCATTGCGCGGAGCTAATGTTCACCACGTAAGAAGGATGGGCGGAAGCTGTTGCTCCCGCCCATGTCGTTTCTCTTGATCTACGCCTGATAGGCGCAGCAGATCGCCCGGATGAAGATTACCGAGCCGATGGCAGCAACCGCGATCTTCAAGAGATCGGGTGCCGGGAACACGCCCGTGATGAACCACAACACGAGAATGCCGAGCAGGAACAGCCCCACAATGAGCGTGAGAAGTGCCGGTCCACAGCGCCTGAGGCACGCCATGTAGCGGTCGAAATTCCACTCACCATGAGGGTCATCACCCTTGCAGCAGCACACGCATAACGTAAGAATGCTGCCGAGGATCACCAGAAACATCAGTGATGGACCCACGAAATTCAACGTCCACCACCACAGGAACCCAAACACAATTGTAAAAACCAGCCGGATCACATTTACCATGTGTGCCTCCTTTCAGGGCAGTCAGACCGTCCCGAAGGGCGCGGCCTTTGGCTGCCCGCGCCGTGCCGGCGATTCGCCGGCTTTGCCCAGATTAGGGCAATTTTCCGCAACCAGAAAGGGCATTGGCCGAATGCAATTGTGCAGGGCAACATGGTGCCGGGCAAGCGGGCCTATCTCGAGAAGGAAAGCGTTCCCATGCTGAAAGATGTAGAGGTCCACCTCGGCCGCTCCTGTGCCAACCGCTCACCAACGCTACCAAACCTGATCGGCCACTTTATGGATTACTTCACCGCAAAAACCGTCTGAGCGCCTTCATGTCCCGCGATCCTCGTTACGATATTCTCTTTGAGTCCGTGAAGATTGGCCCGGTCACGGCCCGCAACCGCTTCTTCCAGGTTGCCCATTGCAATGGCATGGGCTGGACGCAGCCGCAGGCCTTGGCCGAATTGCGCGGTGTGAAGGCAGAAGGTGGTTGGGCCGTTGTCACGACTGAGGAAGTCGAAATCCATCCGAGCGGAGACTGCGAGCCCTACCACGAGGGAAGGCTCTGGAGTGATGATGATATTCCAGCGCTCGCCTTGATGGCAGATGCCGTGCATGCTCACGGTTCTCTGGCTGCGATCGAAATCATGCATCATGGGCCATCGGCGGCAAACCGGGGAACGCGCGAAATTCCCTTGGGCCCTTCGCACCGTCCTGTGACAGCGCTTGATCCTGTGCAGGCGCGGCGCATGGACAAGGAGGATATCAAAACCCTGCGGCAATGGCACCGCGATGCGGCCTTGAGGGCCAAACGCGCCGGCTTTGACATCGTCTATGTCTATGCCGCGCACGAGCTCGGAATTCCCATGCATTTCCTCTCGCGACGCATGAATGACCGCGCCGATGAATATGGCGGCAGCCTTGAGAATCGCGCACGCCTGTTGCGTGAACTGATTGAAGATACCAAGGATGCTGTGGGAGCCACTTGCGGTGTGGCGGTGCGTTTTGCCGTTGATCAACTGCTCGGTGACGATGGCATCACCAGCGCGGGTGAAGGGCATGACGTCATCGCCATGTTGGCGGAATTGCCAGACCTGTGGGATGTGAACATTTCCGCCTGGGCCAATGACAGCCAGACCTCGCGCTTTGCCAAGGAAGGCTTCCAGGAAGACTATACCCGCTTTGTAAAATCCGTGACCACAAAGCCCGTGGTCGGCGTGGGCCGCTACACTTCGCCCGACAAGATGGTGTCGCTGGTGAAAAGTGGCGCTCTTGACTTCATCGGTGCGGCACGCCCCTCCATCGCTGATCCCTTCCTGCCGAAAAAGATCGAGGAGGGCCGCATTGAAGACATCCGAGAATGCATTGGCTGCAACATGTGCGTCACCTCCGACTTCACCATGACCAACCTGCGCTGCACCCAAAACCCCACCATGGGCGAAGAATGGCGTAGGGGCTGGCACCCGGAGCGTATTTCCAAGGCAGCAGAGGCTGAGAAGATCCTGATTGTGGGCGCAGGGCCAGCGGGCCTCGAAGCTGCACTCACCTGCGCGCGGGCCGGGCACGAGGTACATTTGGCTGAGGCCACAACTGAGCTGGGCGGCCGCGTGACACGCGAGTCCCGTCTGCCCAGCCTTGCCGAGTGGGCAAGGGTACGCGATTGGCGCATGGGCCAGATCAACAAGCTATCCAATCTCTCGGTCTACAAAGACAGCAAACTGACGGCCGAAGACGTGATCGGTTTCGGTGCCGACCATGTGGCGATTGCCACGGGTGCCCATTGGCGGCGCGATGGCATTGGCCGCAACCACTGGCGGGATATTCCGGGTTTGCCGGAGATGAACGTGCTGACGCCCGATGATCTGATGGCAGGCGCAACCATTGAAGGGCCGGTGGCGATCTATGACGACGATCACTTCTATCTTGGGGGCATCTTGGCTGAATTCTGCGTGAAGAAAGGCGTGAAGGTCACGCTGATTACACCCGAACTCCGCCCTTCCGCTTATTCGGTAAACACGCTGGAGGCGACGCGCATCGCAAGGCATCTCGCAAGCCTTGGCATTGAAGTGCTAAGTCAAACACTGCTCTCACGTTGCATTACCGGCGCGCTCCAGCTTGTTCATGCGATCACCGACCAGAAATCAGAGTTCCCCTGCCGCACACTCGTGCTGGTCACTGCCCGTCTGCCGCACGATAAATTATTCGAGGAGTTGCAGGGGGAAATATCATCCGTACACAGAATAGGTGATTGCAACTCTCCCTCCACCATCCAGGCCGCCGTCTATGCCGGCCACAAATTTGCTCGCGAATTGGAAACGGGCAAACCCTCCACCTACTACCCGCGCGAACTGCCGAAAGCGGCTGCCCTCAGGCGCTTCTGGTGACATCAGCGAGGATGCAGGCGTCTGCGGCTCAATCCGGGAAGATACCGGGGCTTGTGGCTTTGCCGTCGTCATATTTCGACAGCCATTCCACCACCGTCGGCCGGTAGCGCGTGAGACCCTTGTAGTCGATGAGTTCCGGCGGAAGATCGCGCAGCACCCGGTGGAAGCGCCGCGCCCACTTTGGGATGGCGACCAGCTCTTCCATCTTGATGAGATAGCAGCGGATGACAAAGAGTATGGCGTTCGAGCGCGGCAGCCGCCACAGCGATTGCAGCTCGCAGCGCAGATGCACCTTGTTGCCCACATTCTCCGGCGCCACGGAGGCACGATCCGGCCCCCATTTCGGATAGTTCTCGGGCGAAGTATCAAGCCGCGAATTGATGGTCATGGTCCAGTTCAAGCGGCGCACCGGCTTTCCCTGCTGAAGATTGAGGAGAAACTTGAGGGCTCGCTCAAAGACGCCGATCTGGTGGGCAAGCGGCACCGGCCCGTGCCATTCCATGAAATTCATGCCGAGGTCGAAATCAAGCGACCAGTCGGCCTGGGTGGTGACAACGCCTGCGTCCATCCACAACTGGCTGTCGCGCTGGTCGACGATGCAAATGTCACCCTGTGTCTGCCGCATGATGTAGTCCATGGGCTCGTAAGGCAGCGTCGAGGTGTCTCCGAAGATGAACTTCTGGTCGATGCCGAGCGGCCTGTTGATCCAGTGCCACTGGTCGCCATTCTTTGTGAGCGAGAAAAGTTCCGGGAATCCTTCCGCCTGCTTCTCCATCAGGAGTTCGAGCGTGTCCCATTGCGCCGCCATCATGTGCGGCAAGGCCTGCGCGCGCAGCGGATCTTCGCGCAGCACCATCTCCCGATCCTTCATCTCCGAGACATAGTGTTCATCAACGTCAATCGGCGCCCGGTAAGCGTGGCCTTCCGGGCCGGCGGGAACATGAGGCTCCATGTTGACCGCATACATGTATTTGTCTTCATGGAAGGGGAAGGGAAAACGCCGGACCGCAACGGGCGAGTTACGGAACGTGAAGTCGTCGCGGAAGCTTTCCGTATTGAACACGGTGTTCATGGCGTCCTCCTAGATGTCGAGCGTGATTGTCTCGCCCTTGAGGCGCGACACGCAGATCATGATCTTCTTGCCCGAGGCCTTGTCAGCAGGTTCCAGATAAATGTCATTGTGCAGCAGTTCGCCCGTGCAGGAAACAATATTGGTCTCGCACTGCCCGCAGGCCCCGCCCCGGCACAGATAGGGCGCATCAACGCCCGCCGCCTCGATGGCCTCAAGCATGGACTGGTGCTCGCCAACAGTGATCGTCTTGCCCGAGCGCTGCAGCACAGCCTCGAAGGGCTTTCCCGTGGGTGGCGCTAGGAAACGTTCGAAATGCAGGTTCTGCCGGGGCCAGCCCAGGGCCTTGCCCTTGCCCAGCACCGCATCGATCATGCCGGCGGGGCCACAGACATACATATGCGTGCCAAGCGGCTGCCGCGCCAGAATCTCATCAACGGGAATGAAAAGATTTTCAACATCGCAATAGATTTTGACGCGGCTTGGACCATAGCGCTCGGCAAGCTCTTGCCAGTAGGCGCCATGGCTGCGCGTGCGCATCGCGTAGTGAAGCTCGAAGTTTCTACCCTCCTGCGCCATTTGCGCCATCATGGCGATAAACGGCGTGATGCCGATGCCGCCGGCAAAGAACAGATGCTTGCGGCCGCGATGATCGAAGGGAAAGAGATTGATAGGTTGCGACACAGTGAGCGTATCGCCAACGCTGATTTTGTCGTGCAGGAAATGCGAGCCGCCGCGCGAGCTTTCGACGCGCAGCACGCTGATTTCGAAAGCTGACGTATCGCCGGGTCGCGACATCAATGAATAGGGATTGTGGCGCAGGAGTTTTCCATCCTGCATCGCAACAACAACATGGGCCCCGCCGGAAAAGACAGGCATGACCCCACCATCCACGCGCTCCAGGCGGAAACGCTTCACGCTGTCCGCCACTTTGGTGATCGCCGCTACATGCACGGGCATTTCGGTGTTGATGGTCACGGGAAGCGAACCTCCGGCGGGGGTGCGCTGCCCGGTTCCTCGGCATCGATGCACACACCTTGGAATGCCGCAAGCCGCCGCGAATAGTGGTCGCGCACCAAGAGCGTGAGGCCGCAATGGCTGCAGGTAAAAGGCTGTGTCGTCACATTGTCGGTGATGCCCTTGCAGTGAACGCACTGCACGCGCCGCGCCTCACTGCCGCGATGCTCCGTGACGATCGAGCCAAAATCGATTCCCTGTTCCAGCGCCACCTTCATGGCCTGGCCGATGAAGCCTTCAGTGCCGGAGAGATAGAGCCTGGTTCCCATGCGAGCATTGATAAGATTCTGCCGCAGGCGGTTGAGAAGTACAGGCGTCGTCGGCGCGCTCCACAAAATATCGGCACCCAATGCAGCGAGCTCCTTGCCATGAGCTTCTCCCACATGGAGAATCTCCGATACGGCAAGAAACTCTTTGCCCACTTTCTTTACCTGATCGAGCAGCGCCCGCGCTCCCTCGCCCTCCAGCGCGAAGAGATGGCGCTGGGCATTTTCATCGATGGCAAAGCCCGTATAAACGGGCCTGCTCTTGATGCCCTGAACCAGCATCTAGCCGACTGCCATCCGTTTTGTCTTTTTCGGATCATCGAAGGAGATGGTGTGGGCGATGGCATTGGCCTTCAGGTTCTTGCCCCGCACCTCAAGCTTTGTGCCTTGCTTGGCGTAAGGCACATCGAGCCGGACAATGGCCATGCTTTTCTTTGTGAGCTTGGAATAGCTCGGACAGGTGATGACACCGACCTTCTTGCCGTCGGCCCAAAGTTCATCACCGCCTTCCGCCATCTTCTCACCTTCCAGAAGCAGGCCGAAGATCTTGAAGCGCTCCTTGCCCTTGAGCTTGTAGTGCTCTTCATGGCCGCGGAAACCCGTCTTGCCGGGGCTTACCGTGAAGTCGAGACCGAGCTCCCACAGCGAGTCACCCGGCGGCTGGTCGGGGAAGGGATACATCTGTGAATTGTCATAAGGATAGAACAGCAGATAGCTTTCGACCCGCAGGAAATCGAGCACCGTAAAGCACACGGGGATGATGCCCATGGGCTTTCCTTCGGCAAGAATGGTGTCCCAGATCATGCCCGCATCCTGGCCGCGGCAGAAAATTTCATAGCCCCGTTCGCCCGTATAGCCAGTGCGCGAAATCATCACCGGCGCGCCGAACAGCGTCGTCTGCATGTGGTGAAAATATTTGAGATCGCGGATGCCGGGCACATGCTTGGCGAGAAACTCCACTGCCACCGGCCCTTGCAATGAGAGGTCGTGAATATCATCGTCAAAGAGCACGGCCACATTGCGGCCTATCGCCTGTTTCACCACTTCCTCATGAGCGGTGCCGGAACCATGCACCAGCATCCAGCTATTGGGGCCGGTGCGATAGATGATGCAATCATCGGTGAACATGCCGTGCTGGTTCAGCATTGAGGCATAGACGGACTTTCCCGGATAAACCTTGTTGAGATCGCGCGTGCTGCAATAATCGAGCACGGCTTGCGCATGCGGGCCGACGAGATGCATTTTCTTGAGGCCCGACACATCCATGAGGCCGGCTTTCGTGCGCACCGCCGCATGTTCATCCACGATGTTGGAGTTGTAGGTCCAGGCCGTGCCCATGCCGCTCCAGTCTTCCAGCTTGGAGCCGAGCGCCCGGTGGCGGTCGGCGAGGACTGAAAATCTCCAGGACAAGGGCATGGCAACCTCCGCGGCGAGTTTCCTGTATGGAATAAATCTTTCCTTACTGTACCCAGCTTTCGCGGTCTTGCAAGATTGATTTGAGAAGCGCGTGAAGCCGCACCAACAGGATGCAATTGCGCAACTATGAGTCTGTTGCCCGAATCTCGGCCCGCAGATTCTTGAACGCGTCCCGGAGGTATTTCGCGAGCGGACGCTTGCCATCCTGTTGCCAGGTCTCCACAGAAAGGCGCAAAGCACCAACCGCAACCATTGCGACCATCCGCAGGCCGTCGCGGCGCTGCTTGCCTGGCCATAAACTGCACAGTCCCTCGTAAAGGGCCTTTTCGAACTGCAGGTTCGCCATGCCTCTTCGGACTTGCAGCGCCTTGCTTTGCCGCATTATTCGCGCGATCGCGCTCATCTGCGGCTCCTCGAAACCGTTGACGACCTTCAGCAGCGCCTCACGCGCCACATCAAGCGGTTCGCCAGCGGACGCATTTTCAACTGTCGAAGCCTTGATCGACTGCGCATAATTGTCCAGTTGGGCCAGCAGAATTTCGTCCTTGCTCTTGAAATAGTGAAAGAACGTCCTGCGCGAGATGCTTGCCGCTGCTGCGATGTCGTCAAGCGTCGTCTCCTCATAGCCTCTAGCAATAAATGATTTGAGGCCGGCCTCAGTGATGCGCTGAAGCGTCTCTTGCCGCTTCCGCTCACGCAGTCCTTCGGATTTCGGGAGTAAGTCTTGCATTCGGTCAAGTCCGCCATAGAACCGGGTGCAAAATTGCACATGGTGCAAGCTAGCGCGATAGTCGGCGAGTGCCAACACACCGGATCGCGCACATGCCAGCCACATGAAAGGCCTGCGGCACCTCCATGGACGTCGCCAAGCCATCCACCCCACACAATGACCGTTGACTTGTTGCACTCAGTGCAATATGCACTAAGTGCAATTATTTTATGAAGGCTGAACATTCAGGCCCGTGCGGTTACGGACTTGAAATGTGAGTTTTCGCACTGTGCATATTCAGATGGGAGTTGAAATCTTGGTGATTGAAACGTGTCCACGTCCTCTGCGGAGAACACCGTCAAACGGCCATTCCGGCGTCCACACGACGGCCAGTTTTGCCGCCATTCCTGCCGCAGGAGGGCCAGCCTTCATTTTGCGGCCGATGGCGGTTGCCGCCGTTTTCGTTTCTATTCCGCTCGCTGCCTACGGTGCGGATCTTGGTGCAAGTGAAACACCTTCCGTCTCTTCCGGACAGGTGGACACCAACACATTCGCCAGCATTGACGAGACGCTGCATGACTGGAAGGTAACAATTGGCGGGGGTGCAATCGTTCAGCCCGAATACGAAGGATCAGACGAGTTCAAAATCCTCCCATTCCCGCTGTTCTCGGCTTCCTTCGGTGACAGCATACATGTCGATCCGAGTGGTGCCACTGTCGACATATTCGAAAGGGATGGTTTTAGCGCCGGCCTCAAGGCTGGATATGAGCTGGGTCGCAAAGAGGACGACTCGGGCAATCTTCGCGGCTTGGGCGACGTTGATCCAGGCGGCGTTGTCGGGGGCCAGATTAGCTATGAGATGGGTCCCCTGGAAATCTATGCCAAGTTGGACAAGACTATCGGCGGGAGCAACGGATTGACTGGGGCGCTCGGGACAACGCTCTCACATAGGTATGAGCGCTTTGTCTTTTCGGGTGACATCTCCGCCACCTGGGCCGACGACAATCATATGGAGGCTTATTTCGGCATTTCACCCGGTCAATCGGCCAATTCCGGTCTGCCCGAGTTTGAAGCGGAGGCAGGCATAAAGCGCATAGATGTAAAGGGGTCCGTTACATACATGCTGACTGACAGCTGGTTCGCAACGAGTTCGGCAGGGGTTGGAGTGCTAGTGGGAGATGCAAAGGACAGCCCAATCGTCAGGGATGAGTTTCAGCCATTCGCAATGATGGGGCTAGGCTATCGATTTTAGAGCGCAACTAACGGCCGCTAACGAGAAGCTTTGCGAGCTTTTCGCTTACGCTGCGGCAGTTTCGAGCGCTTCACGCTCGCCATCTCGTCGAGTTCACGCTCGCTCATGCTCTCGTACATGCTGCGCGAGGCGCCGAACAACTTGGACTTTGGCACTTCTCCGCGCTTGACGGCCAAGGCGGCGCCGGCGGCTTTCTGCTGGGCCTTCGATCTTGCTGGCATGGCAACCTCCCTTTTCTGCTTTCAGCAAGAATGCGGCGCGAAAGGACTAGTTCCCGGGACAGCACACCTGACCCCGAAAAAGAAGAGCCTAGCTTGGCTAGAACCCCCTGCAATTCAAGGATTTTCTGCTGTCCTTGGGGAGTGGAACCATTTTTCTGCTGCGGCGTTTGGCTGCCACGGCCTCTAGCAAGGAGATTTATCATGAAAGTGCTCTCTTACGGTCTCGCATCCATTGCATTGCTGCTTGCCTCGCCCATGGCGCTTGCTCAGCAGGCTCCGAGCCCAGCTCCGCCAGCGGAAGCGCCCCAAGCGATAGCCTGTCCCGAGCCAGGAAGCGTGCCCGAGACCGAACTCACAGCGGAATGCAAGGAGCAGCTTGGCGCCACAACTGATCAGCCTGCCAACCCGGAATTGGCGCCTGCCCCCAATGACAGCGCAGCTGCCCCTGCGCCGGCTGAGCCCGTGACGACCGGCTCCACCGCACCTGCTGCGGTTGAAACCAAGACCTTCCTTGCCTCTCAATTCATGGGACAAACCATCTTCAACACAGCTGGCGAGAATATTGGCGACGTCAACGATCTCGTTCTCACCAAGGACAATAACAACATCTTGGCGATTATCGGCGTTGGTGGCTTCTTGGGCATCGGCGAGAAGAATGTCGCGGTTTCCGTTGAGAAGATCACGGTGAAGAAGAATGAGAACGGCTACCTGTTCCTCACCACGTCCACCTCGAAAGCGGAATTAGAGGCAGCTCCCGCCTTTGAACAAACGGCACAGAACCTGGAGTAACCGACTGGTGTTCGCCGGTCCCCGCACGATACTGCGAACACCTTCCTCCCGCCAAGGCTCCGGCCTTGGCGGGACCATTCATTCTAAGCGGAGATTTTGGCGGAAGTGCAAAAGCTCACTGGCCCGGAATTTCTGCCGCATAGTGACTTGGACAAATGTGACTTGTATGCTCCAGAACGGAAAAACTTTCAGGTGGTACCGACAATTTGAAGACAACCAGCGAGGTAATAACCGGACGGGGTGAGCTGCTCCGCGGCACCCTCGATACCGGCAAGATGATGCTTTACTCAAGTGATGTCGCCACCGGCTTCACGGTAAGGTCCTCAAACAGCATGCGCATCCTGGGTGTTGCCCCTGAAGGCACGACTGAGGAGTGGCAGCGCATCCTGTTCAACGAAGATCTCCCCTATGTTGAGAATGCGGTCAGGTCCTTGACGCCGGCTGAGCCGACGTTCGAGGTTGAATACCGCATCCGCCATCCACTCTCCGGACAGGTCTTTTGGATACTTGATCGCGGCGAAGCGGAATTCGATCCAGCCGGAAAGATGGTCCGCATCCGTGGAGCAATCGTTGAGATCAGCAGGCGCGTGCGCGCTGAGACGGAAATGCGCGAAACCACCCGGTTTCAGTCTATTGCATTTGAAGCAGCTCGTATGGGCGCCTGGCATTTCGATGTCTGGACTGGTCGTCTCACCTGTTCCGAAGAGCTGCTTGCCCTCCTTGAGATGAAACGAGAGGAGTTCGGCGGAACCGCCGAAGCCTTCGACCGCGTTGTACATCCGGATGACATTGAGGCCTGGAGGGCAGCACTAAATGCCTCTCCCGATCGCGGCAGGACGGTGGACAAGGAATTCCGGGCGATATTGCCGCGATCGGGCATGAGATGGTTCTTGTGCCGCGCCGAGACCCAGTATCGTCCTGACGGCGCCGTGATAGACTGCTACGGCATCATAATTGATATCACGGAACGAAAGAGTGCCGAAGACGCCGCGGCGCGACTTGCGGTCATCGTGATGTCTTCTGATGATGCGATCATCAGTAGCAACCGCAACAACATCATTACAAGCTGGAACCACGGCGCGGAGAGGATCCTGGGTTATCTGGCGGATGAAATCATTGGCCAACACATAAGCCGCATTGTGCCGAATGATATTTGGCCAGCGGAGAACGAGAAGCTCGAACAGGTCGGGCACGGTGTGCCAATTCCTGCTTACGAATCCAGACGCCAGCACAGGGATGGCAGAAAACTCGAAATGTCGGTCTCGATTTCGCCGATTAGGAACAATGCCGGTACTGTGGTCGGCGCATCAACAATCGCACTGGACTTGACCGATAGTCTGCGTGAGGCGGAAATCCGGCGGGAGAGCGAAACACGTCTGCGGCAGGCACTGGCGGCTGCGAAGGCCGGGGCATTTGATTACAATTTCACCACTCAGGAATCGCGCTGGTCGCCTGAAATGTTTGCACTCCATGGCCTTAATCCCGATAAGGACGCCCCCAGCTTTGACACCATCATGGCGCAGATTTCACCCGAGCATGAGTTGAGGGTGCGGACCGAACTATCTTCGGCACTTGCCCAAGGCAGGCAGTTTGTCCTCGACTTTCCGATCACGCGCCGGGACGGCACGGAAATCTGGATGGCAATAACAGGCGATATCCAGAAAGATGCCATGGGAGTAGCAACTCATGCGCGTGGCATCAGCCAGGATATCAGCGAGCGCAAGGAATGGGATCGACGCCAAGCCCTTTTGCTGCGAGAACTCTCCCACCGGGTCAAGAACAGCATGGCGGTCATTCAATCCGTAACGCGCCAGACCTTGCGGTCAACCAGCGATCCCAAGGCATTTGCCGAGGCATTCGAGGGCCGCATCCAGAGCCTCGCCACTTCTCATTCGCTGCTCACCGAAGTTGACTGGAAGGGAGTGCGGCTGACCGATCTCATAAAACTCCAGGCCGGCGCCATGGCCGACAATTTCGACAAGCGTTTCACCCTGGAGGGCCAGGAGGTATTGTTGCCCGCGGAAACGGCAACTCAACTGGGTCTTGTGCTCCACGAGCTCGGGACCAACGCGACGAAATATGGTTCCCTGTCGGTACAGAAGGGGAAGGTGATCCTCGCGTGGAAGACATCGCACGGGAAATTGCGCCTGACGTGGCGCGAACGTGGCGGCCCGCCGCTCCACGAGCCGCCAAGCCGCCAAGGTTTCGGCACGGCGCTGATCAATTCAAGCGCCATCAGCGTCAACAGGCGTTTTGATCCCGCTGGCCTCACCTGCAGGCTGAGCTTAGCCATTTGAACAACTTGCGCAACTTACGATATACAATATTATTGAGTCTTGGCCGTTCGGTGCGGATTATGTGATGATGAATGGAGCGCGAATTCTTGTGGTTGAAGATGAACCACTGATCGCGATGGAACTATCACAGATCATAGAAGATCAGGGCGGCGTTGTGGCGGCAGTGCGCTCACGGCATGAGGCTCTCGAAATAGCCATGACCAATGTCTTTGATGCCGCTATCCTTGATGTGCGGCTTCCCGATGGAACTGTCTTTGATGTTGCAACGCATCTGCAGGCCGGCGGCGTGCCATTCATGTTCTGCACGGCAGATAGTGAAAATCCGCAGCTGGTTTCGGCATGGCCAGGTGTGACAGTCGTTTCGAAACCGCATAACAGCAACATCATCTTGTCTTCGCTACAAAAATTGCTGACAACCCACACCTGACGCTCCGGAACAAATCACCTGCTGTGGCGTTCTTCCGGCATGTGCAATTTCCGCACCTCACACAGGAAAGGGTTTGACTATGGCTACCGCACATCCAAACCACAAACTGATCTCCAGCGAAGATGTCGAGGGCACAAATGTCTATGATACCAAGGGAAATGGCATTGGTGAAATCGATCACCTCATGATCAACAAGGTGACCGGCCAGGTACACTACGCGGTCATGAGTTTCGGCGGCTTTCTAGGTCTCTCACACAGCCACTACCCAGTTCCCTGGCAAAAGCTAACTTACGACACCAAGCTCGGCGGCTATCGTGTCGACATCACCGAGGCACAGCTCCGCGACGCACCTGAATTCAGTGACGATTCCTGGAGTAACCGGGAATGGGAAAGAAGTGTGCAC
>JAIBJH010000026.1 GCA_020029455.1 Hyphomicrobiales bacterium | reverse complement strand
TGGCCGTTGACCGCCACGGGGCGTTCCTGGATCTTGTGCATGCCGAGGATGCCGGACTGCGGGGCGTTGAGGATCGGCGTTGACATGAGAGAGCCATAGATGCCGCCGTTGGAAATCGTAAAGGTGCCACCCTGCATGTCGGCGATGGCGAGCTGGCCATCCCGCGCCTTCTTGCCGTAGCCGGCGATGGTCTTTTCGATGGCGGCGAAGGACAGCTGATCGGTATTGCGCACCACGGGCACCACAAGGCCCTTGTCGGTGCCGACGGCGACGCCGATGTGGTAGTAGTTCTTGTAGACAATGTCCTCGCCGTCGATTTCGGCATTGACGGCGGGAACATCCTTCAGGGCCTGGACGGCAGCCTTCACGAAGAAGGACATGAAGCCCAACTTCACGCCATGCTTCTTCTCGAAGACATCCTTGTATTGATTGCGCAGCGCCATGACAGCCGTCATGTCCACCTCGTTGAAAGTGGTGAGCATGGCGGCGGTGTTCTGGGCTTCCTTCAGACGCCTTGCGATGGTGGCGCGGAGCCTTGTCATTTTGACGCGTTCTTCTGCGCCTGCGGGAGCAGTGGGCGCTGTTGGCGCAGGAGCTGACACTGGCTTTTCCATATGGGTGATGACATCGCCCTTGGTGATGCGGCCATCCTTGCCGGTTGCCGGAATGTCGGCGGGGTTGAGCTTGTTCTCAACCACGGCCTTGCGCACGGCTGGCGAGAGCGGCTGTTCGGCAGATTTTTCCACAGGTGCCGGTGCGATTAAGGGAGCGGCTGCGGGTTTGGGTGCAGCCGCAGCAGCAACGGTTCCGGCCGCGCCTTCGGCAATGGTGCCGAGAAGGGCGCCAACGGCGACGGTCGATCCTGATGCAGCGACGATCTTTTCAAGCTTGCCTGAAGCCGGGGCTGGCACTTCCACCGTTACCTTGTCTGTTTCAAGCTCGACCAGCGGCTCGTCGGCTTTCACGGCCTCGCCTTCCTGCCTGAACCATTTAGCAATCGTCGCCTCGACCACGCTTTCGCCCAGCGTTGGCACCTTGATATCTTTGCTCATGTGATGTTGCCTTTTGATCTTCTTCTCCCTCCCCCTTGTGAGGAGGGCCGGGGTGGGGGTTGGACAGTTTTTCAGGTGAGTCTCGGATTGAACTGACAGTTCGGAGCGACCCCCACCCTTAATCTCTCCCCACAAGGGGGAGGGAAAATTTCAGGCCAGCGCTTCGTCAAGGAAGGCTTTGAGTTCCCTGAGGTGGCGGCTCATCAGCCCTGTGGCGGTTGAAGCGGAGGCGGGGCGGCCGACATAGCGCGGGCGCGTTGTCTTGGCCTTGATGAATTCGAGCACACGCTCGATGCCCGGCTGCACGAAGCTCCACGGCCCCATGTTCTGTGGCTCTTCCTGGCACCAGATGAATTCGGCCTTCTTGAAACGGGCGAGCTCCTGGGCCAGCGCCTTGTGGGGCCAGGGATAGAGTTGTTCGACACGCAGCAAATAGATGTCATTGAGGCCACGCTTCTCGCGCTCCTCATAAAGATCGTAGTAGACCTTGCCGCTGCACAGCACGACGCGTCGCACTTTGTCGTCCTTGACGAGTTTTATCTTCTCGCTCTTTAGGAACTCAGCATCGTCCCAGAGGATGCGATGGAAGGTAGTGTTGGCATCCATCTCTGCAAGCGTCGAGGTGGCACGCTTGTGACGGAGCAATGACTTGGGAGTGAAGACGACGAGAGGCTTCCTGAAGTCGCGCTTCATCTGCCGCCTGAGGGCATGGAAGTAGTTGGCGGGCGTGGTGCAGTTGACGACTTGCAGATTGTCTTCGGCGCAAAGCTGCAGGAAGCGCTCGATGCGGGCGGAGGAATGTTCCGGCCCCTGGCCCTCATAGCCATGAGGCAGAAGCACCACGAGGCCCGACATGCGCAACCATTTGCGCTCGGCGGAAGAGAGGAACTGGTCGAAGATCACCTGAGCGCCATTGGCGAAATCGCCGAACTGCGCTTCCCACAGCACCAGCGCATTGGGCTCGGAGAGCGAATAACCATATTCATAGCCCAGCACCGCCTCTTCCGAGAGCATCGAATTGATGACCTCGATCTTGGTCTCTTGCTCTTTCTTCAGGTGGTTGAGCGGCGTGTAGCGCTTTTCCGTCACCTGATCGACGAGCACAGCGTGGCGCTGGGAAAAGGTGCCGCGCTGCACGTCCTGGCCTGAGAGCCTGATTTTGATCCCTTCATCGAGCAGTGCCGCGAAGGCGAGGGCTTCGCCCATGGCCCAATCAATGCCGGCCCCTTCCTCGATCATCTTGGCGCGAGCATCCAGCACGCGCTGCAGCGTCTTGTGCAGTGTGAATGTCTTGGGAACCTTGGTCAGGCGCGCTCCCAATTCCTTCATGCGGCGCGTGTCGACGCCAGTCTGGCCGCGGCGCGCATCGTCCTGGGCCTGTGCCGTGGTAAGCCCCGCCCAGCGGCCATCGAGCCAGTCGGCCTTGTTGGCCTTGTAGCCTTCGGCCACGCTGAAGGCGTCTTCCAGAGTCTTGCGGCACTCCGCCTTCATGGCGGCAAATTCCTCGGCGCTGATGACACCTTCGCCGATCAGGCGCTGGCCGTAAATTTCAACAACGCGGGGGTGGCTGGCGATCCGCTTGTACATCAAGGGTTGGGTGAAGGCGGGCTCGTCGGTCTCGTTGTGGCCGAAACGGCGGTAACAGAACATGTCGACGACGACGGGCTTCTTGAACTGCTGGCGGAACTCGGTAGCTATCTTGGCGGCAAAGACTGCCGCTTCTGGATCATCGCCATTGGCATGGAAGATGGGAGCCTCGATCATTTTCGCCAAATCCGATGGATAGGGCGAGGAACGGGACCAAATGGGCGAGGTGGTGAAGCCGATCTGGTTGTTGACGATGAAATGGATGGAGCCGCCATTGCGGTGACCCTTGAGGCCGGAAAGGCCCAGGCATTCGGCGACGACGCCCTGGCCGGCAAAGGCCGCATCACCATGGATCAGGAGCGGCAGCACCGAGGTTCTGGACCTGTCGCCGCGCTGGTCCTGCTTGGCTCGGGCTTTTCCCAGCACCACGGGATCGACGATTTCAAGATGGGATGGATTGGCGGTGAGCGAGAGATGGACCGTGTTGCCATCGAAGCTGCGGTCCGACGAAGAACCCAAATGGTATTTGACGTCGCCCGAGCCTTCCACTTCGTCCGGCGTTGAGGAACCGCCCTGGAATTCATGGAAGATGGCCGAGAAGGGCTTCGCCATGACATTGGCAAGCACATTGAGGCGGCCGCGGTGGGCCATGCCGACGATGATTTCGGCAACGCCGAGATTGCCGCCGCGCTTGATGATCTGTTCCAGCGCCGGGATCATGCTCTCGCCGCCATCAAGGCCGAAGCGCTTGGTGCCGGTATATTTCACATTGAGAAATTGTTCGAAGTCTTCGCCGGCGATGAGTTTTGCAAGGATTGCCTTCTTGCCTTCCGGCGTGAAGCGGATTTCCTTGCCCTGGCCTTCGATGCGCTGTTGGACCCAGGCCTTCTGCTCGGGGTCGGAAATATGCATGAATTCGACGCCCAGCGTGCCGCAATAGGTGCGCTTCACGATGTCGATGATCTGGCGGACCGTTGCCTTCTCGAGGCCCAGCACATTGTCGAGGAAGATGGGGCGGTCGAGGTCGGCGGCGGTGAAGCCGTAGGATTCCGGGTCTAGCTCCGGGTGATTGACCGGCTCCTTGAGTTTCAGGGGATCGAGATCGGCGGCAAGGTGACCGCGGATACGGTAGGCGCGGATCATCATCAGGGCGCGCACCGAATCCATGGTGGCTTTTCGGATATCATCGGCGCTTTGGGTGGGGGCCGCTGGTGCTTGTGGTGCCACTGGGGCCTTGGCGGGCTTTCCGGCCTTGGCCTCGAGCTTGGCGGCTATGGCTTTTTCGACTTCGGCCCAGTTGCCATCGAGGGCGGCGGTTTGCTCGTCAGAGGGCTTCGGCGGCCAGTCGGCTCTGGCCCAGGAGGGGCCTTGCGGCTTTGCCTTGTCGCCGGCGAGGGCATCAAAATAATGCCGCCAGTGGGTTTCCACGGCGGCCGGATTTTCCAGATAGCGGTTGTAGAGGTCTTCGACGAATTTGGCGTTGCCACCATAGAGGAATGAGGTTTCCTCGAAGCTCGCGTTGAGCTCGGCCCTATTCATACTCGCAGTCCCTTCGGTTTCCCGGGCTCTGGCGCAAATGCCAGCTTGCCGGTGGGCGCAATCGCCCGTCCTTGGTCATTCGATATCTCAGATATGGGTCTGGGCACGTCTCCCTGCCAGAGGGACTTCTCCTATATTGATCAATTACGACTGAATTATTTGCGCTTCAACTTTTTCATGAGGGTTTCGCCCAAAAGTGCGGGCGAATCGGAGACGGCAATCCCCGCTCGCTTCATGGCATCGACCTTGGAGCCTGCGTCACCCTTGCCACCCGAGATGATGGCGCCGGCATGGCCCATGCGGCGGCCCGGCGGCGCGGTGCGGCCAGCGATGAAGCCCGCCATGGGCTTTTTCACCTTGGATTTGCGGATGAATTCGGCAGCTTCTTCTTCGGCCGTGCCGCCGATCTCGCCGATCATGATGATGGATTGGGTCTTGGGGTCGGCAAGGAACATCTCAAGGATGTCGATGAATTCCGTGCCCTTCACCGGGTCGCCGCCGATGCCGACGGCGGTTGTTTGCCCCAGACCCATTTTGGTGGTTTGGAAAACGGCTTCGTAAGTCAGCGTGCCGGAACGGGACACAACGCCGACCGAGCCCTTCTTGAAGATGTTGCCGGGCATGATGCCGATCTTGCATTCACCGGGTGTGAGGACGCCCGGGCAGTTGGGGCCGATGAGGCGCGACTTGGAGCCAGAGAGCGCCCGCTTCACCTTCACCATGTCCATGACCGGAATGCCTTCGGTGATGGCAACGATCAGCGGGATTTCCGCTTCGATGGCCTCCGAGATGGCGTCCGCTGCAAAGGGCGGCGGCACGTAGATGACGGTGGCATCGGCCCCTGTGGCTTCGCGGGCTTCGGCTACCGTGTCGAAAACGGGAAGGCCTATATGCTTCGTGCCACCCTTTCCGGGGGTCACGCCCGCCACCATTTGGGTGCCATAGGCGATGGCCTGCTCGGTGTGGAAGGTTCCATTGTTGCCGGTGATGCCCTGGCAGATGACCTTGGTCTTCTTGTTGACGAGGATGGACATCAGGCCGCTTCCTTCACCGCTTTGACGATCTTCTTGGCCGCGTCGTTCAGATCATCGGCGGGGATGACGTTGAGGCCACTCTCTTTGATTATCTTCTTGCCGAGGTCGACATTAGTGCCTTCAAGACGCACGACCAGCGGCACTTTCAGCCCCACATCCCTCACGGCGGCGATGACGCCCTCGGCAATCACGTCGCATTTGGCGATGCCGCCGAAGATGTTGATGAGGATGCCCTTCACTTTCGGGTCGGCAGTGATGATCTTGAAGGCCGCCGTCACGCGCTCCTTCGTTGCACCGCCGCCGATGTCTAAAAAGTTGGCGGGTTCGGCGCCGTAGAGCTTGATGATGTCCATGGTGGCCATGGCAAGGCCGGCGCCATTCACCATGCAGCCGATGGAACCATCGAGCGCCACATAGGAGAGATCATGCTTTGAAGCCTCGATTTCCTTGGGGTCTTCTTCCGTCTCATCGCGCAACGCCATGACATCGGGGTGGCGGAAGAGGGCGTTGCCGTCGAAATTCATCTTGGCATCAAGGCAGACGAGGTTACCGTCTGTCGTGATCACCAGTGGATTCACCTCGAGGAGGCTCATGTCCTTGTCGATGAAACCATTGTAGAGGCCGGTTGCCAGCTTCGACATCTGTTTCGTCTGCGCGGCGTCCAGCTTCAGGGCTTTGGACATGGCCCGCACGTGATGGGGGCAGAGGCCGGTTGCCGGGTCCACATGGATGGTGGCAATTTTCTCAGGCGTTTTGTGCGCCACTTCCTCGATATTCATGCCGCCCTCAGTGGAGACGATGAAGGCAATGCGCGAGGTGGCGCGGTCAACGAGCAGCGAGAGATAGAGTTCCCTAGCGATTGCCGTGCCCTCTTCGATGTAGAGGCGATTCACTTGCTTTCCGGCAGGCCCCGTCTGGTGGGTGACGAGCGTCATACCCAGCATGCGTTGCGCCTCGGTGCGCACATCGGCGATGGATTTGACGACCTTCACACCGCCGCCCTTACCGCGGCCACCGGCATGGATCTGGGCCTTCACCACCCACACCGGGCCGGGCTGACCCTCTGCGGCTTTTACCGCTTCATCAACGTTGAAGGCGGGTGAGCCTTTTCCCGTCGGCACGCCAAAGGAACGGAGAATTTCCTTGGCCTGGTATTCGTGGATGTTCATTGTTCGAACTTACCTTTCCCACTCGTCATCCCCGCGTAGGCGGGGATCCAGCTTGTTAGATACCCAGAAGCTGAAAGCTGGGTTCCCGCTTTCGCGGGAATGACGTTTCTTTGTACTAGGCCAGTTCCGGCGCCAGTTTCTTGGCAGCGTCCATCAACCCATGCACGGCGGTGACGGATTTCTGGAAGCCAGCTTTCTCTTCATCATTGAGCGCCACTTCGACAATGCGCTCGACACCCTTCTCGCCGATAACGACGGGAACGCCGACATAGGTGTCCTTCACGCCATACTGGCCGTTGAGATAGGCCGCACAGGGAAGAACGCGCTTGTAGTCCTTGAGATAGCTCTCTGCCATGGCGATGGCCGATGAGGCGGGCGCGTAATAGGCGGAACCGGTCTTCAACAAATTGACAATCTCGGCGCCGCCATCGCGGGTGCGCTGGACGATTTTGTCGATCTTTTCCTGCGTGCTCCAGCCCATCTTGATGAGGTCGGGAACGGGAATGCCTGCGACGGTGGAATAGCGAGTGAGCGGCACCATGGTATCGCCATGGCCGCCGAGCACGAAGGCGGTTACGTCCTTCACCGAAACATTGAATTCCTCGGCAAGGAAGTGACGGAAGCGGGCACTGTCGAGCACGCCCGCCATGCCGATCAGCTTGTTCTTCGGCAGCCCGGAAAATTTCTGCAGAGCCCAGACCATGACATCGAGCGGGTTGGTGATGCAGATGACAAAGGCATTCGGCGCATGGGCCTTGAGGCCTTCTCCAACCGCCTTCATCACTTTCAAATTGATGCCGACGAGATCATCGCGGCTCATGCCGGGCTTTCGCGGAACGCCCGCCGTGACGATGCAGACATCGGCTCCCGCGATCGCCTCATAGCCATTGGTGCCGGAAAGTTTTGCGTCAAAGCCCTCGACTGGGCCCGACTGCGAGAGGTCGAGCGCCTTGCCTTGCGGCAGGCCCTCGGCGATGTCAAAGACGACGATGTCGCCCAGTTCGCGCAGGGCTGCGAGATGGGCGAGCGTGCCCCCGATCATGCCACCACCGATCAATGCAATTTTCTTGCGCGCCATGGAATTCCTCTTTGTTGCCTTATTTCGGCATGTTGCAGTGCGAAATGTCTCTAGACCGGGCAGACAAAGTCAGCAAGTTCGACTTTTGAATTTGCACAAAACTTGAGTGAGGAGCGTTCCTCAAGTTTCAACTATCGAAGCGCCCCACCAGGAGACGGATTGCATTTCCTTGAGGCGCGAGACGGTGCGGCGGCTTTCAAAGCCATGGTGTCCCCTAGGGAAGATGTCGTCGGGCGGAGCCTCCGCCAAAACGGCAATACGCGTTCCGGCATCATAGAAAGTATCGATCATCAGGATGAAGCGCTTAACCTCATTGCGCTGGGAGGCCTTAAGCTTCGGCATGCCGGAAATGAAGACAGTGCGGTAGGCCTTGGCAATGGCCAGATAGTCGGGCGGCCCCAGCGCCTCGCCACAGAGTTCGAAGAAAGTGAAGGCGGCGCAAGAGTGAGCCACTTTCGGAACCATGCGCTTGCGGCCTAGGATTTCGAGTGTCTCGCTGTTGCCCGAGGCGCCATCTGTGAGATCGCGCCAGAGTTCATTGAAGGCCACGCGGTTTTCCGCCGTCGCCGGGTGAAGATAGGTCGCCTTGGCCTGCACGCGGCCGAGGCGATAATCCGTTGGCGAGGGCAGTTCCACCACATCCATGGTCTCGCGCAATTTGGCGATGAAAGGTAGGAAGAGGCCGTGGTTGAGGCCATCCCTGTAGAGGTCCTCCGGCGGCAAGTTGGAGGTGGTGACGAGCGTGACACCGCGTGCGAGCAGTGCTTCATAGAGCCTACCGATGATCATGGCATCGGCGATGTCGGAAATCTGCATTTCATCAAGGCATAAGAGGCGGAGGTTCCTGGCGAGATGATCAGCAATGTGGCCGATAACATTCTCGCCCATGAGGCGGGTGCGTTCGCCGTGCACCTCCTGCATGAAGGCGTGGAAGTGGATACGGCGCTTTTCAGTGATGGCAAGGTTTGAGAAGAAGAGATCCATCAGCATGGTCTTGCCGCGGCCCACCTCGCCATGAATGTAGAGGCCTTTCGCTGGTTCCGCCGTCTTCTTGAAAAGTTTTCCGATGAGGCTGCCATTTTTCCGGGCAGGCTGTTCCAGGACCGTGGTCAGCGTTTCAAGACGGTGCGCGACGGATTCCTGCGCCAAGTCGGCCCGCAATTCGCCTTCCGCTACTTTTTCCCCATAGGCTTTGATGAATGAACTTGCCGTCATGGCGGCACTGCATGGCCAAGCATTGGCACTTTTGCAAGATCAGCCTTGTATGGCACCTTGGACCATGGCGGCTCCTGACATATAGAGGCGCAGCATGGTGATGTAGGCGGTCACCAGGGCGGCATAGCCGAAGAAGCTGATGCAGACTTGAAGCGTCGAGAGCCGCGCAAGCCCGGCATCGATGGTGCGGTTCCTGATGTTGGCGATGACAGCAATGCCACCAAAGATCATCAGGAGAATCTGATTGAGGTAGTTGCCGGCGATCAGGAGGGTCAGGCCGACAAGCATCAGACCGAAGCGGGCATGTGTCCCCATGATGCGGCTCAGGACAGAGCGCAACGCAACGCCGCCATCAAGGGGTTCAACGGGCAGGAGGTTGAACAGGTTGAGGGCAACGGTGATGAGGCCGAGGCCCAGGAAATGTTCGGCATAGGCTGGCCAGATGAGACAGGCCGCGCCATAGGCGATTGCAAAAAGCACTGAAAAGCCCGGTCCCATCAGGGCAGCAAAGACTGACTGGCCTTGGCTTTGAAAGGGCAGGCGCGGTACGGCAATGGCTCCAAGAAAGGGCAGGAAGATCATGCGGCCCCAGGGCTGGCCCATGAGCCAGTAGGCGAGAAGATGGCCGAACTCATGCACAAAGAGCGCAACAATGATGAGCGTTGCGAATTCGACGCCGATCAAGGCGGCAAAGGTTGCGAAAGAAAGAAGGCCGGTCAGGACCGCCATGGAAATCGAGATCAGGAAATAGGGGTTCTCATTGGGTACGCCGGTTTCAGCAAGGCTCTTGATGCGGAAGGCCCCGCCCCAGAGATCGGCTCTGGCGGTCAGATGAGAAAGAAGGGCGCGGGGCCCCCAATTGTAGCGGACG
This sequence comes from Hyphomicrobiales bacterium, assembly GCA_020029455.1. GTDB lineage: Bacteria > Pseudomonadota > Alphaproteobacteria > Rhizobiales > Aestuariivirgaceae > Aestuariivirga. Next base: position 8,333 of record JAIBJH010000026.1, on the reverse strand, counting down.
ATGAGGCGGCTTCCGCCTTTTTCAGGCGCGACCGTGTATGTCTGGTACAGCAGTTCATTGGTGAGGCTTTTGCCCTCAAGTCCCTCGCGCCTGATTTCAAGACGGGACGGCGCTTCGCGGCGGGCGATGGAAAACAGGGCGGAAGAACTTTGCTCGGAGCCTGTTGACAGCGTGGTCACATAAGTTTTGCGGAACAGTCCGCTTTTCGTATCGACAATTTCTGCGAGAGTCCGGGTGCGGCCCCAGTTTTCCTGCTTTCCATCAAAGAAATCGATAACCTCGAAAAGTTTAGCGGGAGCTGCATTGACGTGCAGGCTTGCCCTGGGATTGACGCGCGTCCGCAATCCCAGAAGGGCCAGCAGAAACAAGGTTAGAGGAATTTCCAGGCCGATTGCCGACCACATCGAAAACATTGCCAACCCGCACAAACAGCCTGAACCCCAAACCTAACGGAGCGCGCGTTAACATCAGCCTAATCGGGACTATCGGATGAGCGGGATTTGCGCCGAGGCATCCATGTCCATCTTGCCCAGGATGCGCGGATCGTCATGGACTTCCACCATCCGGGCGTAAGGCACAAAGCCTGAGCGCATGTAGAAGGGCAAGGCCTGGGGTGAATCAAAATTGCAGGTGTGGACCCAGTAACGGGAGATGGGCTTTTCCCAGGCGCGCCTGATCGATTCATCAATCAGGATGCGCCCTAACCCGCTGCCGATCGCTTCAGGAATGAGGCCATAGAAGGCCAGTTCGCAATTGGGCATGTCCGCGAAGTTGAGCTCAAGCATGCCAAGCGCCTCGCCTCCACGCATCAGCACATAGGATTCAATCGCCGGATTGGCTAGGATCGCGGCAAGGTCGTCATCCTTCATGACAAGGCGCGAGAACCACATGATGTCGCGGCCCACGGCGCGGAAGAGATGGCGGTGGGCGGCCACATCACCCGCGCCGAAACGCTTCAAGCGAAGATCAGAGGGGAATGGCGTGAGCGTCCGCTGGGGTGCTGCCTTCATTTCAAGGCAGGTGACGATATTGGCAAGCTTGCCTTTCGGCAGCTCATAGTAGCCGTTGGGAAGATCGAGTGTTTTCATGATGCTTTCGGCAAATGGCGGGAAGGGATCCAGACAAAGCCATCATCATCCAGAAGCATGCATTCGCGCAAGCCATGGGGCTTGTCGATGGAACCGGCAAGCACGGTGTAGCCAAGCCTTCTGGCATTGGCCTCGGCCCAGTCGGGATCGACGTGATAGCAGCGCAGTTCAACGCCCACGCCGCGTGGCGCGTCAGCGACAAGCGTTCCGTAAAGTTCATTGCCTTTGTAGGAGGCGGGGATATGGAACATGAAGTCGGCACCGTGCAGCTTCATGGCGGCAAAGACATCGGTGCGGAAGAACACGCTTGCGCCGAGGACCTCGGTGGCGAAATGGATGGCGCGGTCCACATTGCTCACGATCAGGTTGATGCCAAGGCCTTGCAGCGAGCGGCCATAGTCGGGTGCAGAAACGGGGGTATCCATGGCCCATCTGACCATGGCGGTTCCGGTGGCGTCCAGACCGCTTGTGCTTAAGAAAGATATTCCACCTTCTCGCAGTAATGCCGTTCATCCCAGAGGATGCGGCAGCCCTGCAGGGCCTCACTCAGTGGAATGCCTTCATGATGCAGCGACAAGAAGAAGCAGGCGGCGGCTTCTCCGGCGTGATCGACATGATCGTCATCGTCATTGCATTGACACAGGCGATGGCCCAGTTCGGCTGCCATGGCGCCGGCGACCTGGCGGCGGAGCGCCTTGGCGGATTGCCAGTTTTCCTTGATGTCCTGGCGGGTGAGTTCGACCACAATATCAGCACCGAAACTGACCGGGACATTGCCTCTTTTGCGGATTTCGCCGGCTAGCCCACCTGCTTCGGCAGGCGGGCAGGAGAGAATTTCCCGATAACGCGACAGCACATGGGGTCTTGAGGCCATGACACGTCTCCACTCACACACAAATCCAGTTGAGTGTGCGCCGGAGAAGTTTCCGCTCTCTTAAGCTGGCGTATGGCAGACAGCCTCGATGTTGTTGCCGTCGGGATCGAAGACAAAGGCCCCGTAATAGTTCTCATGGTAGAGGGGCCTCACGCCCGGCTTGCCGTTGTCTGTGCCGCCCGCCGCCATGGCAGCCTTATAGAAGGCATCGACGGTGGCGCGGTCCTTGGCCGCAAAGGCCAGATGTACGCCCGTCACCTTCTTCTTGCCTTCGCCGATCCATAGGGTAGGGCGTTCAATGCCGAAACCCAGATGCGCTTCGCCGCCCGTCATCTCGCGGGTCACTTCCATCTGAACCGTGTAACCCAGAGGCGCGAGCGCCTTCACATAGAAGGAGCGGGACTTCTCAAGATCGGTGACGGCATAACCCACATGATCAAACATCGGCATTCTCCTGTGTTCTGCGTCGCCAAGAGCTCTGATAGGCTTTGAGGCCCGAAATGGTGGCGGGCCCAATCTGGCGGAGCGGCACGTCAATATGCGGCAGCAGGCCGTCCGGCATCAAGGCAAGACAGGCGGCGCCCGCTGCTGTGCCATCGCGGGCCTCTGAGGCATAGACTGTCTGTCCAGAGCGTAAGGCAGCGAGCACGGCGAGGAATGTTTTGTTCTGGGAGAAGGGACCATCGACGATGATGTTGCCATGGGAGTGGATGGCGTCGAGGGATTCCGAAACCATCAAGGCGCAGTAGAGCGATGCAAGGCTGGCGCGCGCGTCCCTTCCCTCGCCGAATGGCCCGACGATCCTGCCCTTGACTGCGGTTCCCGGCACCGGCCCACCGGAATCGGTGAAGGAGGGAAGCGCCATCACCTTTTTCGCCATGAAGTCTTCAATGAGACCGGTACTTGCATGGGCACCATCAGCTCCTTGCGCCACCAGTTCGAATTCCTTGCCGCCGAAGAAACGGCAGCAGGCGATGGTGCGGCCGAAGACATTTTTGTTGGCGACAATATCGCGGGCGGGATCAAGTCCAGCAATTTCCGCGTCCGTGTCGAAGCCGATGATCCAGGTGCCGGTGGAAAGAAGCGTGAAATGTTGCTGGCCTGCCGCGAGATAGCGGAGGAAGTTGGCATTGGAATCATGGACGCCAGCGAGGATTTCGCCCCGGCCCTTGAAGTCAGCGCCACCAAGTTCCGGCTTCAGGATGCCGATCACCTCCCAGGCCTTGGCCTCGGGTGCATAGAGCTTGTCCCAACCGAAGCGTTTCGCCATCGATGAAGGCCCACCATCGCGCATGTCAACGAGGTGCGACTGGCAGGACATGGATGAGACTTCCGAAACGGCGCGGCCCCCCAAGGCATGGGCCACAAATTGCATGAGCGGGAGTATCGTCCGCACCTTCGCAAATTCCTCCGGCATCACCTGTTGTTGCCAGAAGAGCTGAAGCCCGTGCAGCAGCGCCATGGGAAGTGGTGGAGTGAAGGCCTCGGCAAAATCCGGCATCACAGCTTCATAGGCCTTGAGAATTTCCGGCGGCGGCTCGGACATGTAGTCCATGACCGAAACAGCAGGCGCGCCATCAGGCCCGAGAGCCACGATGCAGGCACCATGGGCTGAAACCACAATCCTATCGATAGGGCTCACGGCATCGAGTTCGCGCAGCGCGCGGGCGGCAAAGTCAATGATGGGTGTCGTGTCAATCTCGCGGTAATGCTTGCCGTCATGGTGCGGGCTTGTGATCTTGCGTTCGTCCAACACTTTGAGTGCTGGGGAATAAAGCACGACCTTGGAGTTTGTGTATCCGACATCGACCACGGCAATGCCGCGGAGATTTTCCTGCCTTGCATTCATCGGCAAAACTTATGCAAAGAAAGCGGCTTTACGCAACGCCGCTTGCGCCTATAGTTGCGGCATACTGCATTCGGTCATCAGGATGACGAGATGAGCAAGCTCAAGCACAAAAATCTGCGCAAAAAAGTGATCGCTACCTGCCTTGCCATGAACGAGATGGGCATCAATCAGGGCACTTCGGGCAATGTCAGCGTGCGCACCGAGGAAGGCTTCCTCATTACCGCGTCAGGCGTACCCTATGCGAAAATGAAAGCCCACCACGTCGTGGAGATGGATCTCGACGGCGGCTACAAGGGCGATTTCCTGCCCTCGACCGAATGGCGCATGCATCTCGATATTTACAAGGCTAGGCCCGAAGCGGGCGCCATCGTCCATGTCCATTCCACCCACGCCACGGCGCTGGCGTGCCTGCGCAAGGAAGTCCCCGCTTTCCACTACATGATCGGTGTTACCGGCGGTGCGAGCTTGCGGGTTTCGGACTATGCGGAGTTTGGAACGCCGGCGCTTTCGACCACCATGCTCAAGGCACTGGAGGGGCGCACTGCCTGTCTTCTCGCCAATCACGGGCAGATCTGCTTCGGAGCCAGTCTGGAAAAGGCCTTGTGGCTTGCAGGAGAAATCGAGGCCCTATGCCATCAATATTGGGCGGCCTCGCTCCTTGGCAAGCCGGTGGTCTTGAACGAAGCTGAAATGTCCTCGGTGCTGAAGCGCTTCAAGACCTATGGCAAACAGGTGGAAGATCTCAAAGGCCTTGATCCTACGACACTGGCGGTGATGGCTCCCATCAAGCGCAATGACAAAGTGGTGGCGCTTGCGGCCAAGCGCGATAAGGCCAAGTCCGCGTAAACTTCTCTTCTGCTGCACTGCGAGACAAGTTGAAACCTCCGCCATTGACAGCGGGGGAGGCGCGATTCTAGTCTCCCGTGACAAATGTAATTCAGAAATGACAAAAGTCATCGATGCCTAGGGAGGCCAAAATCCAATGTCCGCAGCGGCTGCCGCAAGAGCGCCATGGTTGTCTCGCTTCATCACCAGCGAGCATCCGTTGCCGTGGCTTCTGCCTGCCGCGGCACTGATGACGGTCTTCGGCATCTATCCCCTGGTCTCGGCCTTCATTTCCACCCTCTACAGGAAGAACGCCGCGACGCGGAAACTGGTCTTTGACCCCGACTACAATTGGGTGAAGGTTTTCGGCGACGAGCGCATGTGGAACGCGCTGATGAACACGCTGATCTACACGGGCGTGGCGCTTGTCTTCCAACTGGCGCTTGGCATGCTGATCGCGCTGCTGCTTGATTCCGACCGCAAAGGCTACGGCTTCATGCGGGCGTTGATGACACTGCCGCTGGTCATTCCACCCGCCGTCACCGCCATGATGTTCCTGATGATGCTCAACGGCTCCTTCGGGGTGATTGCCCAAGGCATCATCTGGACGGGACTGCTGCCCGACAACTTCTCCATCCTGGGCAACGCCTCGACGGCGCTTCCCGGCGTGCTGCTGGCGGAGATCTGGCAATGGACGCCTTTCATGGTGCTGATCATGCTGGCGGGATTGCGTTCGCTGCCGAAAGAGCCCTTCGAAGCGGCGGCTATTGATGGCGCCACGAATGTGCAGGCCTTCTTCAAGCTGACGCTGCCCATGATGTCGAAGGTGATTGCCATCGCAGTGCTGATCCGTGGCATCGATCTCCTGCGTGCCTTTGACTACGTCAAGGTGATGACGGATTCGGGTCCGGGCACAGCCACCGAAACGCTCACCAGCTATTCGGGCCGCATTTATTTCGGCAATGCGGACTTTCCCTATGCCTCCACCATCGCGCTTTTGACGCTCATCTTGGTCATCATCACTTCCACCTTCTTCATGAAGGCCTTCAAGGTGAAGCTCTGATGGAACTGTCGCGCCCCATGCAGATCCTGCGAGACCTCACCGCCGCCGTGGTGACGGCGCTCTTCATGTTCCCGGTGTTCTGGTGGGCGCTGACCTCGATCAAGCCAATCTCCGCCGTCTTCAACAAGGACAAGGTGGTGTGGTTCGACTTCACGCCAACGCTGATCAACTATGCAGTGACGCTGTTCGGCCGCTCGCGCTCGCAGATGGCCATCGATGAAGGCCTTGGCATGGGTGTTGCCGGGGCCGAGGCTTACGACTCGCGGCAGACAATCGTCGATTCCATTATCGTTTCCGTCGGCGCCACAACTGTCACCATCCTGGTGGCAGTGTTCGCGGCCTACGCGCTGTCACGCATGCGTTTTAAGGGCCGCGAGAGTTATCTCAACTGGGTGCTGGGCCAGCGTTTCATGCCGCCCATCGCCATTCTGGTGCCGCTCGTTACCATCTATTCGGGGCTGGGCATGCGCGACATCCAGAACATCTACCTGGGCTACATCGGCCTCATGCTGATCTATGCGCTGATGAACCTGCCGATCGCGCTGTTGCTGATGAAATCCTTCTTCGATGACATTCCGAAGGACGTGGATGAGGCGGCGATGATCGACGGCGCCACGCGCTGGCAGAGCTTTTCGAAGGTCGTTCTGCCTATGGTCAGGGGCGGTGTTGCGGCCTCGGCGGTGCTATGCTTCGTCTTTTCCTGGACCGAATTTCTGCTCTCGCTTTTTCTTACGACCGACATCCGCACAGTTCCGGTCAAGATCCAAACCTTCGTCACTTCCACCGGCAATGAATGGGGCTTCATCGCGGCGCTTGGCACTGCTGCCATGATCCCGAGTTTCATCTTCATTTTGCTGGTGCAACGCCATCTGGTCCGCGGCCTCACTCTTGGTTCTCTGAAAGAATGAGCACTCCCTGAAAAGAGTGGAGCCGCGGACGAGACACTTTAGCTCGAACCCTAGGGAGGAACTGAACATGAGCTTTAGAGACTATGACAAGAAAACCTTCATTGCCGATGCGGCGCGTGATTTTGCGGCGCGGCGCATCTCCAAGCGCGATTTCCTGAAGAAGATGGGCCTTGCAGGCGTGGGCTTCTCGGCCTTCAACCTGGGGCTTCTGGGTTCGACCCGGCCGTTCCGGGGAACGGGCCCCATTGGTGATGCGGCCTATGCGCAAGACGCAAGCATGACCCAGTGGCTCAAGGATGTGTCAGGCCCCTTCAAGGGCACGAAAATCCGCTACACTTCGGAAGCAACCCCGCCAACCGTCGTGCTCGACAAGCTGAAGGGTGAATTCACCGAAGCTACCGGCATCGAAGTTGAAATCGAGATCGTGCCGTTGGAACAGGTGTTGGCGAAAGCCACGCAGGACGTGCAGGGCCAGCTCGGCTCCTATGACCTCTATTATCTCGACCAGTCATGGGTTGCCACCTTCTCGCCCGATACGATCGACCCCATCGCCTACTACAACGACAAGCCGGACCTCGCCATGCCGGGCATGGACTGGGACGACTTCGCCAAGCCTCTGGTGGATGGCCTTGCGCTATATGAAGGCAAGTGGGCTGGCATTCCCTTCGACATCCCGATCTTCGTCACCATGTACCGCAAGGATATATTGGAGAAGCACAAGATCGCTCCGCCAACCACCGTCGACGAGTTCACCGCCGCGGTGAAGATGATCACGGAGATGGAGAAAGGCAACGGCATGTATGGCACGGGCCTCCAGGCCAAATCGGGCCATTACTCGCTGAATTGCGACTGGACCCAGATGGTGTGGAACGAAGGCGGCTCAATCTTCACCAAGGACAAGAAGTTCTCGGGCAACGATGAAGCCGGCATCCGCGGCCTGCAGCTCTACCAGGAGTGGGCCAAGAACGCACCGCCCGAGAGCACCAACTCCACCTGGGACGGCCAGTGGCAGATGGGTGCTTCAGGACAGGTTGCCCTTATCAACAGCTGGGATGAGTTCTTCCCGGGCTGGGATGGTGCCGATTCCAAGGTGCAGGGCCTGTGGGAAGCCGTCCGTCCCATCCGCGGCAAGCCGCTTCGTGCCGTGGCTGATGCGGGCTTCGGCGAAATCCCGAACTATGGCCACCAGGGCGGCTCGATTCTTGGTCTCTCCAAATACTCCAAGAACATCGACGCGGCATGGCTCTTCATGCAGTGGGCCTGCTCTAAGGACATCATGGTCCGCTGCACACTTGGCGGCGGCTTTGCACCCATGCGACTTTCATCCTTCGCGGACGAGCGCGTGAAGGCAAAGCAGGTCGTAGGCCCCGGCACGACGCGGCACCTGCCCATCGTTTTGGAGACCATCAACAACGACATAGCCTCCGAACCCGACATGCCGCTGTGGGCCGGATTCTCGAACAACGAGATCCCGGTTGCCCTCGGCAAATTGCTGACGGGCCAGGATTATGGCGGCGATGCCAAGAAGTGCATGGATGATGTGGCGGCCCAGATCGACAAGGCCGTGGCGGAATCCGGACTTTAACAACAGAGGGGAGGCGGCTTGCGGGCTGCCTCCCCTTTCCTTACTGAGTAATACATGACACCTGATCTTGTCGTTGGCATCGATAGCTCGAACACGGCCTGCAAGGCCATTGCCTTCGACAAGAAGGGAAAGGCCATTGCC
>JAIBJH010000172.1 GCA_020029455.1 Hyphomicrobiales bacterium | reverse complement strand
CCCCTCGACCCAGAGCTGGCGGATTTTGGCCTTCTCTTCGTTAGGAAGGCCCGATGGCATGGGCCCCGCGGGAATGAAGACTGCTGGCAGATGCCCAAAGCTCAAGGCCCCCATTATGAGGCCCGGCACGATCTTGTCGCAGACACCGAGATAGACGGCGGCATCAAACATCTGGTGCGACAGTGCCACGGCGGTTGAAAGGGCGATCACGTCGCGCGAGAACAGCGAAAGTTCCATCCCCGTCTCGCCCTGCGTCACGCCATCGCACATGGCGGGAACGCCGCCCGCAACTTGCGCTGTGCCGCCCGCGCCGCGTGCCGCCTGCCGGATGATCTCGGGATAGGTTTCGAACGGCTGATGCGCCGAAAGCATGTCATTGTAGGAGGTGATGATCGCCAGGTTTGGTCCCTCGCCTGAGCGCAGTGCATCCTTGTCGTCAACGCCGCAGGCCGCAAAGCCATGGGCCAGATTGGCGCAGCCCAGTCTTTTGCGCCGAGGCTGGTTGGAGCGTTGCGCCTCCATGCGCTCAAGATAGCAGCTGCGCGAGTCACGCGAGCGCTTCACCACGCGTTCGGTAACGGCGCTTAACGTTTCAATGACGGAATAAGCCATGAGACAACTCCTCAGGGGCACCAATAGAGATGCAATGGCGTCGGCGATTGCAGCACGGCGCGGATTGGCATCGCCATCTGATCACGCCCCGCCAATGCTTCTTCCAGAACCTGCTTTTTCTTTTCACCCTCAATGTGCAGAAAGAACCGGGAAGCTGCAATGAGCTTTGGCAGCGCATAGGTGAGGCGCGGCTCACCTGCTCCCGGTGCTTCCATAGTGAAAAGGGCGCAGTCGCCTGCTGGATTGATGGCCTTCGCCAGATTGTCCCCGTTTGGAAAAAAGGAGGCCGTATGCCCATCCTCGCCCATGCCTAGAACCACCACATCGAGGTGAAGCTTGGAAGCGGCAGCCGTATTCTGGAACAGCGGCACGAATTTCGCTTTCGCCGCATTGTCCCTGAGTAGTGTCTGCCTCACAAGCCTTGCATTGGACCGTGGACTGTCTTCGCCCACTTGCCGCTCATCAACCAGCGTCACCGTCACCTTGTTCCATGCAATCTCAGCGCGCGACAGGCAATCGAAGAACAAAGCGGGCGTGGTGCCCCCCGAAACCGTCAGCACAGCTTTTCCCTTCTCACTGATCACCCGTGACAGCGCAGCGCTCACGGCCAGCGCTAGTCCTTCCGCAAGTTCCTGGCGGTTGGCGAAGTGATGCCGTTCCGCAATCACCTCAGGCCGACTCCTGCCAGGTGTTGCCGTCACGCTCGATCAGCGCCACCGAAGCCGCCGGTCCCCATGTGCCGGCCGTATAGGACCGTGGCGGTTCGGCATTCGTCTTCCAGTAGTCGAGGATGGGATCGATCCATTTCCACGCCGTAGCCACTTCATCGCGCCGCATGAAGAGCGTCTGGTTGCCGCGCACCACATCCATGATGAGACGCTCATAGGCGTCAGGGTTCCGCACATTGAAAGCCTGGGCAAAGCTCATGTCGAGCGGCACATGAGCAAGGCGCATGCCGCCGGGTCCTGGGTCCTTGATCATCAGCCAGAGTTTCACACCTTCATCAGGTTGCAGTCGGATCACCAAGCGGTTCTGCGAAACGGGGCCAGCGGCACGGCCAAAGATGTTGTGCGGGACGGGCTTGAACTCCACCACGATTTCGGAAACCCGCGAGGGCAGGCGCTTTCCGGTGCGCAGATAAAAGGGCACGGAATTCCACCGCCATGTGCCGACCTCGCAACGCAGCGCCACGAAAGTTTCTGTCATGGATTGCGCGTTACCGAGTTCGTCAAGATAACCCGGCACCGGACCTTCCGGCGAGGCTCCTGCCATATACTGGCCGCGCACGATGAACTGGTCCATGCGTTCCGGTTGAATGGGCTTGAGCGCCTTCAGCACTTTCAGCTTCTCGTCGCGCACCGCATCGGCATCGAGCGATGTCGGCGGCTCCATGGCGACAAGACACAGAAGCTGAAGGATGTGGTTCTGCACCATGTCGCGCAGCGCCCCTGCCGTGTCATAGTATCCCGCGCGGCCTTCCACACCCAGCGTCTCCGCCACGGTGATTTGCACATGGTCGATGAAGCGCGAATTCCACAAGGGCTCGAACAATGCATTGGCAAAACGCAGCGCCATCAGATTCTGCACCGTCTCTTTTCCAAGATAGTGGTCGATGCGGTAGATCGAGCTTTCCTTGAACACCTTGCCCACCGCGTCATTGATGGCCTCGGCCGATGCGCCATCCTTGCCTATGGGTTTTTCGACAACCACACGGGACTTCGGCGTCACCATGCCGTGGCGGCCCAGCCGCTCACAGATAGGGCCAAAAAGATCGGGCCCGACTGCAAGATAGAAGACACGGATGCGCGATTGATCCTCGCCGAGCTTGGCGTCGAGTTTCGGCCAGCCCTCGTCCTTGGAGGCTTCGGCAGCCACATAGAAGAGCCGTGACAGGAAACCCCCCAGCTTCTCCGCATTGATGTCCTTCACATGGGACTTGATGGCAGTTTCCGCGAGGGTCCTGTATTCGGCGTCACTCATGGCCCGCCGCGACGTGCCGATGATGCGGGCGCCTGGCGGAATCTGCCCCTGCTCATCCCGATGAAAGAGGCCCGGCAGCAGCTTGCGCTGAGCGAGGTCACCCGTGGCGCCGAAGATCACAAGGTCAAACAGGTCAACGGGAATGGTGCGGGCAGTCATGCGGGTCTGGGTCTCGGTTGATACAGGAAAGTGGCCTTCAGGCCAGCCAGAATCGGCTTTTGAGGTGCGTACCTCAAACGCCCATCTACACGCCGCGGAGCCCCTTGGCAAATGGCGATTTTGAGCCGTTTGTTGCCATTCCGGAGGCGCATGGCTAGACAATCAAGGCAGAGAGGGAGAGCCGGATGATCCTGTGCTGTGGGGAAGCGCTGATTGACATGTTGCCGCGAAAAAATGCTGATGGCGCAGACGTTTACCAGCCCTTCAATGGCGGCTCGGTCTACAATACCGCGATCGCCTTGGGCCGCCTTGGCTCGGCAACCGGCCTCTTTGCCGGCATTTCCACTGACTTTTTCGGAGATGGCATTGTCGCGGCCCTTGAAGCCGCTGGCGTCTCCACCCGCTTCCTGAAGCGCAAGGACCGCCATACCACCCTGGCGCTGGTAAAGCTCACCGATGGCCATGCCCGCTATTCCTTCATCGACGAGGGCTCTGCCGGACGCATGCTTGAGAAGTCTGACATCCCCGCCTTGCCCAGGTCTGTTGCCGCCCTTCATTTCGGCTCCATCAGCCTAATCCCCGAACCCTGCGGCGCTACCTATGAAACGCTTCTGAAGCGCAACGCCAAATCCCGCGTCATCTCGCTCGATCCCAACATCAGGCCGACCGTCATCAAGGACCGCAAGAAGCATCTGGCGCGCCTCGTGCGGCTCATCGCCCTCGCCGACATTGTGAAAGTGTCCGACGAGGATGTCGCCTGGATGACGGGAAAGAAAGGCATCGCCGCCGCCGCAAAGGCTTGGCTCAAGTCGGGTGCAAAGCTGGTAGCCGTCACACGCGGCGGCAGCGGTGTTGATGTCTTCACCCGCAAGCACACACTCTCCGTCGATGCACCCAAAGTGCAAGTCGCGGATACTGTCGGCGCTGGCGACACTTTCACAGCGGGCCTGCTCACCCATCTGTCGCGTTACGGCTTGCTGACCAAGAAGGCCATTGCCGTTTTAGATGAAACGCAACTCTACGCCGCCGCCGCCTTTGCCATGAAATGCGCTGCCGTCACCGTCTCCCGCCCCGGCGCCGATCCGCCCTGGGCCCATGAAGTCGCCTGAGCCTCCGCCCGTGGAATTTCCCGTTGACCGTGTTGTCCCCGGTCTCAGGACAGCGCTGCTGAACAACGCCAATGCCGTGCTGGTGGCCGAACCCGGCGCCGGCAAGACCACACGCGTTCCACTTGCCCTCAAGGATGAGCCATGGCTTGGCGCACGCAAAATCGTCATGCTGGAGCCGCGGCGGCTTGCGGCCCGTGCCGCTGCCAAACGCATGGCGGATACGCTCGGCGAAGAGTTGGGTGCTACTGTCGGTTACACTGTGCGTCTTGAGCGCAAGATGTCTTCGAAAACAAAAATCGAAGTCGTCACCGAAGGCATCCTGACAAGAAGGCTCCAGAACGATCCGGAACTGAAGGATGTGGGCCTCTTGATCTTCGATGAATTCCACGAGCGGTCGCTTGACGGCGATCTGGGACTCGCCCTGGCGCTGGATGTGCAGCGGGGTCTCAGGGAAGACCTCCGCATCCTTGTCATGTCAGCAACGCTCGACAGTGAGGCATTGTCAAAGCATCTCGGCAATGCGCCTGTCATTGAAACCCATGGCCGCATGTTCCCCGTCACCGTCACTCATCTCGACAGGGCCACGCGCCAGACCATTGTCGATGACACGGGGAAGGCTGTGGCGCGTGCGCTGCGCGAAACAAAAGGCAGCCTGCTTGTCTTTCTTCCCGGCGAAGGCGAGATCCGCCGTGTCGAGGAAAGGCTTCTCGCATCGTCATTGCCATCAGGCGTTGATGTGCGCCCTCTCTATGGCGCCATGGCGCTTGCCGATCAGGATGCGGCGATCCGGGTATCGCCCGAAACCCGCCGCAAGATCGTGCTCGCCACCACCATTGCGGAAACCTCACTTACCATTGAAGGCATCGAGGCCGTGGTTGATGTGGGCTTCAAGCGCGTACCGAAATTTGATCCGGCCAGCGCCATGACGGCGCTTGAAACCGTGCGCGTCTCTCAAGCTTCTGCGGAACAACGTAAAGGACGCGCTGGCCGACTGGGGCCGGGTCATTGCTACCGGTTGTGGCCGGAAGCCGAAACGAAAGCGCTCACCCCTCACGACGAGCCGGAAATTCATCAGGCTGATCTGGCAGGCGTTGTGCTTGATCTTGCCAATTGGGGCGTTGCTACGTCCGACGGCCTGCCGTGGTTTGAAGAGCCGCCGAAAGCCGCCTTCTCACAGGCGCAGGATCTTCTGAAGCAACTGGAAGCGCTGGACGCTGATGGCCGCATCACGTCGCTCGGCAAGCGCATGGGCGAGCTTCCGCTACATCCCCGCCTTTCCCATATGGTGGTGAAGGGCGAAGAGCTTGGAGCGGGAGAGAGTGCTGCAGAACTTGCTGCTTTTCTCAGTGAACGCGACGGCCTGCCCCGCGATACCACCGCCGATGTGGAGCATCGTCTGCTGCTGCTACGTGGCGCTGCGAAGGACCGCATCAGGCAGGCGGCGCGCCAGATCAAGGAGTTCGCAAGACTGTCGAAGGACACTGCCGAAATTCCAACCGGCGTGCTTGTTGCGCTTACCTATCCCGACCGCATCGCCAGGAAGAGAGGAGCGGGCCAGCGTTATCTCATGGTTTCAGGCGCGGGCGCTGTTCTGGCCGAACATGATTCACTCGGCAAATCCGAATGGCTTGCCATCGCCCAGCTCGATGGCGCTGTGGGTGATGGCAAGGCGAGGCTCGCGGCACCACTCACCTTGCAGCAGATCGAAAATTCTTTTCCCCACCTTATTGGGGAAGAAGACGGCACCTTCTGGGACCCGAAATCCTCGAGTGCGAAATCGGGCACGCGGAAAACGATTGGCGCAATCCTCATCGCTGAAAAGGCTTCAGCCGCAAGTGATCCGGAAAAAATCGCGTCAGCCATGCTGGCAGGCGTCAAGGAAATGAGCCTTGCGAGCCTGCCCTGGAGCAATGGCGCACGAGGGCTTCAGGCCCGTGTATATTTTCTCAATCGCGTCATGCCGGAAGCGGGCTTTCCCGATCTCAGTGATGCAACGCTGTCCTCATCGATGGAAGAATGGT